>JAFGFO010000299.1 GCA_016931085.1 Thermoflexales bacterium | reverse complement strand
GTATATGGGGGTCGTTTGAGATTAGTCTAAACACCAAAAATGAGGCTTGGTCGACTAAATACCTATGTCACCATCACAAGAACCCATCGAAGACATATTGCGCGAGGGCGAGTTCCGCGCATTGTTGGAATACGCGCCAGTGGCCGTCATCATTGTAGACGACCACGGCCACATCGCGCTGGCCAACGCCAGGGCCAGGCAAGAGTTTGGCTACGAACAGGACGAGCTGGCCGGCCAGCCCATCGAGATGTTGATCCCTCAGCGCTTCGAGCAAGTCCACGTACAGCATCGCCGCTGCTACATGGCCGAACCCTGTCCCCGCCCCATGGGCACCCATCTCGAGCTGGCCGCCCGGCGCAAAGACGGCAGCGAGTTCCCGGTCGAGGTGGGGCTGAACGCGATTGCAACGCAGAGCGGTGTCATGGTGATCAGCTACCTGGTCGACATCACTGAGCGCCGGCGGGCGGAAGAACAACTGCGCCTGCAAAGCACGGCGCTGGAGGCGGCCGCCAACGCGATCATGATCACCGACCGCCAGGGACGCATCACCTGGGCCAACCCGGCCTTTACGCGCATCACGGGCTATCGCCTGGACCAGGCCGTGGGCCACAACACGCGCCTGCTCAAATCGAACCAACAAGACACAGCCGTATACAAGGAGCTTTGGGAGAAGGTGCTGGCCGGGCAGGTATGGCGAGGCGAGCTGATCAACCGCCGGCAGGATGGCAGCACCTACGTCGAAGAGCAAACCATCACCCCGGTGCGCGACGAGCGCGGACGGATCACGCACTTTATCGCCATCAAGCAGGACATCACGGCCCGCAAGCAGGCCGAAGAGCGGCAAGCACAGTTGCTCAAGGAGCTTGAAAACGCCAATCAGGAGTTGAAGGACTTTGCCTATATCGTTTCGCACGATCTCAAGGCCCCCCTGCGCGCGATCAGCTCGCTGGCCGAGTGGCTGGCGCAAGACTATCGCGAGCAGTTGGGATCAGAAGGCCAGGAGATGGTGAGCCTGCTGATGGCACGGGTCAAGCGCATGCACGATCTAATCGAAGGTGTGTTGCAGTATTCACGGGTGGGGCGCGCCCGCGAGGAAAAGGTCAGCGTCGATCTGAATCAACTGCTGGCCGAGGTGATCGACTCGCTCGCGCCGCCGCCTCACATTACCGTGAGTGTAGAGACCGAGCTGCCAACACTGGTGTGCGAAAAGACACGCCTGGGACAAATTTTCCAAAATTTGCTCGGCAACGCCGTCAAGTACATGGACAAACCCCAGGGCGAAGTGCGAGTCAGTAGCCTGGAACTGGAGCAGGCCTGGCAGTTCAGCGTGGCCGATAATGGGCCGGGCATCGAGGAAAAGTACTTTGACAAGATCTTTCAACTTTTCCAAACCCTGCAGCCGCGCGACCAGGTCGAAAGCACCGGCGTCGGCCTGACAGTGGTGAAAAAAGCCATCGAGTTGTACGGCGGAAGAGTGTGGGTGGAATCCAAGCTGGGACAGGGCAGCACCTTTTTTTTCACCCTGCCCAAGTAGTCAGTAGCCAGAAACCGAGTTTTTTGCCTTGCCCCCTGCGCTTGCCCGTCCCCGGGATGCCCCCGACTCGCCTGTGGGGAGTCGGACAGGGCGTGTCCGGCGCATAGCGCCGGCGGGCCGCTGGGCGCGCTTGGGGGTGCTTCGCAAAAACTCGGTTTCTAAACGGGAGGACGAGTGAGGGACATAAAACCCATTCTGCTGGTCGAGGACGACGAGGTAGACGCCATGACGGTCAAACGCGCCATGCGGGAAATCAAGTTGTCCAACCCGCTGCAGCGCGCCGGCAACGGCGAGGAGGCCCTGGCACTTTTGCGCGACACGCAGCGCGAGAAACCCTACCTCATCCTCCTGGATTTGAATATGCCCAAGATGAACGGCATCGAGTTTCTTAGAGTCGTTAAGCAAGACAAGGCGCTGCGCAGAATCCCGGTCGTCGTGTTGACCACCTCCAAAGAAGACCAGGATCGCCTGGCCAGCTTTGAGTTGAGCGTGGCCGGCTATATGGTCAAGCCGGTGGAGTATGCGGACTTTGTCGAGATGATGCACACGCTCAAGCGCTATTGGAGCTTGAGCGAGCGGCCCGATTGATGGAGCCAGACTTCCAAAGTCTCCGAGACTTCGGAAGTCTTCCGGCGAGAGGTGCTAGTGGAAAAGATCAAGATTTTGCTCGTCGAAGATGACCTGATCGATCAAATGGCCTTCGAGCGGATGATCGAGCGGGAAAAGCTTCCTTACGATTACACCATCGCCGGCTCGATTGCCCAAGCCAGGCGAGTGTTGGAGTCCGGGCGTTTCGACATCATCCTGATGGACTATTTGCTTGGCGATGGGACGGCCTTTGACGTGCTGGAGTCGGTGGCGCCGACCACGCCAGTCATTTTCGTGACCGGCTCCGGCGACGAGGAAACGGCCGTCAAAGCCATGAAGGCGGGCGCCCATGATTACCTGGTCAAGGATCCCGAGCGCAACTATACCAAGGTGCTGCCGCTGAGCGTGGAGCACGTCCTGCAGCGCGCGGCGGACAAGCGCGCCGTGGAGGAACTGCGCGAAGAAATGATCCGCATGATGGTGCACGACCTGCGCAACCCGCTGGGCGCTATCTATACCGCGCTGCAAGTCCTGGACATGGACGCTGCTTGCCTGGCGCCCGGTCAGAACCAGGCCATTCAGATCGCTACTCATAATGCCCAAAGGATGTTGGAGCTAATCAACAGCATCTTGGACGTCAGCCAGTTGGAGAGCGGCCAGTTGCCGGTTAACTATGCGCCGGTGGAGCTGGACGCCTTGTTAGCCGAGGTCATGGAGACGCAAGCGCCCCTGGCTGAACGGAAGGCCATCGAGCTGGAAAGCGATGTCCTATCCTCTCTGCCGCCAGCCTGGGCCGACGCCGGCTTGATCCGGCGCGTGCTGCAAAACCTGGTGGGGAATGCCATCAAGTTCACACCGGATGGGGGAGCTGTCCGCGTCCGGGCCAGGCTGGAAGAGCTAGAAGGCCACCCGGCCATCCTGATTTCAGTCAGCGATACTGGCGGCGGCATCCCGCCGGAAATCCGCGACCGCCTGTTTAAGAAATTTGTCGCCGGCAAGCAAAAGGGGCGCGGCAGTGGCCTGGGGCTGGCTTTTTGCAAGCTGGTGCTCGAGGCGCACGGGGGGCGCATCTGGGTCGAGGACAAGCCGTCGCCCCCTGAAGGAGGCAACGGCGCGACCTTCACTTTTAGCCTGCCCATTGCCTCGCAAGATGTGGTATAATCAATTTGCCCCCCCTGCTTGATGTAGGGAGTACAGAGTGAGTAGCGAGCAAACGAGCCGATCGACAAAAGCCACTATCCTGGTGGTGGATGATACCCCGGCCGATGTGCGCCTCCTGACCAGGATGTTGGAAAAGCGAGGCTACCGGGTTCACACGGCCTATAACGGTCGCCTGGCACTTGAATTCGCGCAAGCCAGCCAGCCTGACCTGATCTTGCTTGACGTCGTGATGCCTGACATGTCGGGCTACGAGATATGCGAAAAGCTCAAGGCAGATGAGCAGACCCGCCCTATCCCTCGGATTTTTATCAGCGCCCTGGACGAAGCGGCCGACAAGGTCAAAGGCTTTGAGTTGGGCGCGGCGGATTACATCACCAAGCCCTTTCAAGCCGCTGAGGTCTTGGCGCGTGTCGAGACTCACCTGGCCCTGAGAGGACTGCAAAAGAGCCTGCAAGAGAAAAACGCGCTGCTCGAGCAGAAAATAACCGAGCGCGAGCAGGCGGAAGAAAAGCTGCGCACTCAAAAGCGCTTGTTCGAGAACTTGGTGGCTGTGGCGCGCGCCACCGTCGAGCGGCCAACCTTGGAGGGCACACTGCAAAACACGCTGGACGTGGCCGTCGCGCTGACCGATGCTGCCAAGGGCAGTGTGTTCCTGTTGGATGGCAATGGGACCGTGACTCATAGCATCCTGGCACGCAGCGATGTGAGAGCCGATCAGCGCCAGGCGATCATCGGCCGCGTGATGGACAAGGGGCTGGCCGGCTGGGTTCTCCAACACCGTAAGCCCGCCCTGGTCACCGACACGCTCCAGGACGAACGCTGGGTGGATTTGCCTGAAGCGGACTTGGCCCGCTCTGTGTTGGCTATCCCGATCTTGAGTGGTCCTATCGTGATGGGCATCCTGACCCTCGTTCATCCCCAAGCGGCCCACTTTGGCGCGGAGCACCTCGAGCTTATGCAGGCGGCCACGGATCAGATGGCATTGGCGGTGCGCAATGCCCAGGCCTTTGACGAGCTGCGCCACATGGCCGACCGGCAGATCACGCTGTACGAAGCGCTGCGCAGCTTGAGCGGGCAATTGGACCCAGATGCCGTCGTGCGCACCTCGGTCGATGCCATCACCAAGTTTGTCGGCTGGTCCAACGTGGCCCTCATCGTGCCCGACGAAAACAGGCAGCGCCTGGTGGTTCACACCTCGATCGGCAAGTTGTCGCCGGCGCTGGGGCTGCAACTGCCCACCGACAAGAGCTTTATCGGACGAGCCTTTACGACGGCGACGACGCAGTGGGTATCTGGCGAGGACGTCGACTCGAACCCCGACGTTCGCAGCAAGCTGGTCGTCCCCATCAAGCGCGGCGGGCACGTGCTGGGCGTGCTCAACATGGACAGCGCCCAACTCGACGCTTTTGACCCCGACGACGTGCTGTTGGCCGAGTCACTGGCCGAGGCGGTGGCCCTGGCGCTGGACAACGCCTCGCTGTTCCAAGCCACGCAAAACGAGCGCAGCCGCTTGCAGGCGATTATCACGTCCAGCCGGGATGGCATCATCTTTGTTAGCCTGGATCGCCGCCTGCGGGTGATCAACGAAACGGCGCTGCAGTTGCTGCGGCTGCCAGGCTCTTCCCAAGACTGGCTAGAAAACCGGCTGAACCAGGCCCTCAGCCTGCTGCGGCGTACCGCACCAGCAGTGGTCAGGGTCACCCTGGCCGAGATGCGCCGCATTCAGAAGGGGGACGAGCCGCCCGGCGAGGGCGAGTACGACGTGCCGCCGCACACGATCCACTGGGTCAACCTGCCGGTGATGATCGGCGATACGCCGTTGGGCCGGCTGCTCATCCTGCGCGACGTGAGCGACGAACGAGCCGTAGAGCGGCTGCGCGAGGACATGACCCGCACGATGGTCCACGACCTGCGCAACCCGCTGACGAGCATCGTGACCTCGTTCACCCTTTTGAGCAACAACGCCTTTGGCGAGCTGAGCGATCAACAAGGCGAGATCGTCGAGATGGCACAGCGTAACGCTCTGCGCATGAAGGAATTGGTCAATTCTATCCTGGACGTCAGCCGCCTGGAAAGCGGGCAGATGCCGGTGGAATACGCCGCGTTCTCCCTGGCCGAGCTGATCAGCGATGATTGCCGCATGCAGGCAGCCCTGGCCGGCGATACAGATGTTCACCTGGAATGTGACGTGCCGGACCGGCTGCCCCAAGCCTGGGCCGATGCCAGCTTGATCAGCCGCGTGCTGCAAAACCTGGTGGGCAACGCGCTCAAATTCACACCCGGCGGCGGGCGTGTCCGGGTGACGGCCAGGCACGAAAAGAAGCGAGGCGCCTCGCGGCTGCTGGTGTCTGTCAGCGACACCGGACCGGGCGTTCCGGCCGAAATTCAGGGTCGCCTGTTCCAAAAATTCGTCGCCGGCCGGCAAGCGGGGAGTGGCAGTGGCCTGGGCCTGGCGTTTTGCAAGCTGGCCATCGAGGCCCACAGCCAGCGCATCTGGCTCGAGAGCAAGCCCTCCGGCCCCAAGGAAAAGGGCGGGGCCACCTTCACCTTCAGCCTGGCGATAGCCAAGTAAGGGGTTAAGGTTTCAAGTTTCAGGTGTCACGCCAATGACGCTCGATCAACGCCCACGTTTGGCGGATGCCCTCCGCCGCCGGCCCCTCACCCTCGTATTCGATGCTGATGGCGCCGTTGTAGCTGGCCGCCTGAAGCGCCTGCAACGCGGAGCGGTAATCGATGTGCGCTTCTTCGCCGTCGGGGGCAAACTCGCGTGACTTGGCGTGGGCGTGAATGGCCAAAGGGGCGAGGAGCTGGAGGCCTGCCTCGGCTTGCCCGGCGCCAAAGTTGCCGAAATCCAGGCAAGCCCCCACGTGGGGCTGCTTGATGGCCGTGATGAGCTCGGCCAGCACCTGGGCATCTGCGCTCAAGCCAAAATGATTCTCGACGGCCAATTTGAGGCCGGACGAGGCGGCCACCACGGCGACATTGCGCAGCATGTCGATCGCTCGCCCCACGCCTGTCACGTCGCCGGCCTCTCCACCGATGGTGAGCCGCACCAGCGGCGCTCCCAGGTAACGCGCGGCCTCGAGCGCGGTAGCGATGTGGCCCAGTTGCGCCCGGCGGGCTTCCGCGCTGATCAAAGTCAGGTCGGTGTCGATCGCCCAACAGGCCAGCCTGACGCCCCGGCGCAGCCGTGCCGAGCGCAGCTCGCGCAGCGTCCTGCGGCTGTAGTCGGGCTGAGAAGTCTGCCCGTCCACCGCCGGCAGGCGAAAAAACAGCCGCGCCAGCCGGCCCGGCGGCGTGGGCTGCAGAAACATCTCCAGCAGCTCGACGTGCTTGAAGCCCAGCTCGGCCGAGCGCTCGGGCACCTCCACTTGCCTGAGCTTGCCCGCGTGAAGCGACTGGTGAAAACTCCATGCTGATATCGCGATGTGCATCAAAACTCCGTAAAACGTAATCGGTCTTATTCTAGCATGATCGTCCAGCGTGTCAACACCCCAAAATGATGTATAATGGGCCGTATGGTGCGACCTTCGATTTTCACACGCGCCGGCGGGTGGGGAGCTGTTGGGGCTATTAGCGCGTTTTGGCTGCTGCTGATGGGGCCGCTGGCCCAGGCCGGGCGGATGACGTGCAGCCACGACGGGGCGCTGTATTTGCTGCGCGCGTTCCAGTTGGACGAGATGGTGGCGCGCGGCGTGCTGTGGCCACGCTGGGTGCCCGGCATGGTGTTTGGCTATGGCTACCCCTTGTTCAACTTTCACCCCTTGCTGTCCCTGTACCCGGTGGTCATTTTGCACCGCCTGGGCTTGAGCCTGCTGCACAGTTGGAACCTGGCCTTGGGCTTGAGCCTGCTCGCTTCTGGCCTGGCGGCGTTCGTGTGGGCCAGGCAGGTGCTCGGGCCGCGCGGCGCCTTTGTGGCCGCTATCGCTTACATGGCCGCCCCTTACCAACTGTACGATGTGTACTGGCGTGGCAATCTTGCCGAATCGTTGAGCCTGCCCCTGCTGCCGCTGGCGCTGTGGGCTGTGCTGTCCGTCGCGAGGCGAGCCGAGTGGCGCACGCTTGGGCTGGGGGGGGTGATTTATGCCGCGCTGCTGCTCACTCATCCTGCTACCAGCCTGATCGCCACGCCGTTCCTGGCCGCCTATGGGCTGCTGTTGTGGGGCGAGAGCGGGTGGTCGAGGCGCACTCTGCTTCGCCTGGGCGGCACGGGCGTCGTGGGGGTGGGCCTGGCCGCGTTTTTCCTGCTGCCAGCCTATATGGAACAATCGCACGTGCAGATGTGGCGAGCAGTTGCCTCGGGGGCCGATTATCGCCATTTTTTTGTAAGCACGGGTGAACTGTTTGACCCCGGCCAGGCCAGTGACCCGCTGCTCATCAACCCTTCACCACCCCGCAGCCTGGGCCTGGCGGCTGGCTTGCTGGCCGGCCTGGGGCTGGCGGCAAGCTGGCGGCGGCGGGCTGCGCTCGGCCCCACGCATAGCCGCCATGCCCTGTGGGCCGGCCTGAGCCTGGCGATGGCGATGGTGATGCTGTTGGACATCTCCGAGCCGCTTTGGGAGAACGTCCCGCTGCTGTCTTTTGTCCAGTTCCCCTGGCGCTTTTTAAGCATGGGCAGCTTGTTGGCAGCCTGGCTGGCCGGCGCCGGCGCTGCCGCGCTGACGATTCCCCCCCTCGATAGCCGCCAGTCTGGCCCCCGCATGTCCTGGCTTGGCCACGCGCTGGTCGTGGGCGTTTGCGCACTGGCCTTGGTGATTGGAGCCAGCCCGTGGGCATACCCACACGCGTGCGCTGCGCTGGATGAACACACCCAAGCCTCTTACGTAGCCTACGAGCGGAGCGTCGGCCTGGTTGGCACAACCGCCTTTGGCGAATATTTGCCCGCCGCAGTGCAGGCTTTTCCCACCACCTCGCCCCTCGTCGAGGCGGTGTCGAATGGCCAGCCCGTCAACCGCTGGCTCGCGCCGGGCGCGCGCAGCCTGCAAGCCCACGACGATGGGCTGCACGCAAGCCTGGAGCTGGAGAGCGACGCGCCGCTGACCGTGACCTACCATGCCTTTTATTTTCCGGGTTGGCAGGCGCGGGTGGACGGGCGCCTGGCGGCTATCCACGTGGTATCGCCCACCGGCACCATGTACCTGGATGTAGCGGCCGGGCGGCATACGCTCGAGATGACTTTTGGCAGCACGCCGCTGCGCACTGCTGCCCAGCTCTTGTCGCTGCTTGTCGCTGTGGGTGTGGCCGTGCTGTGGATCTGCGAGACCCGCCTTGGCCGAAAGTGGCTGGGGAGGCCGTCTTCTCCCCCCCGGGTGGGGGGAGTTAGAGGGGGGGGATACGACGCCAGCTCTATCAAGTTAGCACACTCCCCCCCGGCTCAGGCCCATCTCGGCCTGCAGCCGTCACCTTGGCCAGTCTGGCTGGGACTTGGCTTGCTGGGGGTGATTCTGTTGGCGCTCAAGCTGGGGGTGGTCGACCGTTATGATACGCCGCTGCGCTGGCGGCGCTGGCAGGACAGTCAATTCAAAGCCGCGCAGCATACCCTCCAGGCCAGTGTCGAGGGGCGAGCCCACTTGCTGGGCTTTGACGTGCATCCCCAGCCAGTCCAAGCCGGCCAGGTGCTGTTTGCCAACTTGTATTGGAGCTTGAGCGATGAGCTCAAGTTTCGCGCCACACTGCGCTTGCTGGATCGAGACGGCCTGGTATGGAGCGACAAGGCGGAACAAGACGCTGCGCTTGTCAGGTACACTCAGCCGCCGCCCTCGCACGAGTGGCCCATCGGCGCGTATGCCAAAGCCTATCACGCCATTCGCAGCCTGCCGGGCACACCACCGGGAGACTATTTGCTGGTGGCCGTGCCGTTCAAGCCAGGCTCATTAGAGCCTTTGCACGTCACAGAAGGGCAATCCGCGCCGGGCGCTTACCCTGGCCTGGTGCTTGGCCAGGTGCGCATCAGCCGCCCGCCCTCGCCCCCAGCACCGGAAACAATGGGACTAGGCACGCGACTCCTTGCCCCCTTGGGGGATGAGCTGGCCTTGGTGGGCTACAGCCAGGACCGATCCCAGGCTTCTCCAGGCGAGGGCATGCTCGTCACGCTTGGCTGGCAGGCACAACGCAAACCGTCAACGGATTATATCCTGCGCTTGAGCTTGATGGGGCCTGATGGCGAGCAGATTGGCCGCTGGGAGCGTGCGCTGGGCGGCGACTATCCCAGCTCGAAGTGGATTGCCGGCGAGGTGCTGCTCAGCCAGCTTCTGCTGGCCGTGCCGGGGCGGGCCGGGTCTGGAGAGCACACCTGGTCTCTCGAGCTGTTGGATCAGGCGCTCGCCCCGCTTGGCCAGGTCGCCCTGGGAAAGCTGGCCGTCACTGCCCCGGAGCGGGTTTTCACTTCTCCCGCTTTACCCCAACCCGTCCACATCCAATTGGGCGAATGGGTGGAATTGGCCGGGGGAGAGTGGCCGGCGCAGGCCGTGGCCGGCCAGGCGGCCTCCATCACGCTGGTGTGGCAGGCGTTGGGTGAAACAGAACGAGGGTACAAGGCTTTTGTGCACATGCTGGCTGCCAACGGGCAGGTCGCGGCTCAATCTGACGCGGTGCCGGCCGCATGGACGCGGCCCACTCCCGGCTGGCGGGTGGGCGAGTTTGTGAGCGACGTGCACATGCTCACGCTCAAGCGCGCGCTGCCGCCCGGCAAATATCGCCTGGTCGCTGGGTTGTACGACGCCGACGACGGACAGCGGCTGGCGACGGCAGATGGGGAAAATGGGATCGCGCTGGGTGTGCTTGAGGTAGTGGCTCCGTAAATGCACGGTGTATAGTATTGTAGGGCGGCTTTCTACGCCAGAGGCGTCCTGCGGATAGCCGCCGTCTTAGCGGCAGGTATAGCCCCGTCTCGCGCTCCGCGCGAGCGGGGTCACGGGAAAACCTGCCCTACCCAACGGTTATTTTTGGAACAGTACCTGGAGGGCTTGTGAGTTCGACAACATCGAGAGGCTTGTCGCGCGTTGAAAAAGCGGCGTCCGCCGGGGGAGATGGGCGGCCTGGCAGTCTGGCCGGCTGGCGCTTAGCGCCTCCCCCCAGGGCCTGGGCCTGGCTGCTGTTGACCTTGATCCTGTGGGCGGCCTTGTTTTTGCGCACCCACGACCTGCCCCACGTGCCGCCGGGGCCGTTTTACGACGAAGCGTCGGCGGCAATACTGGCCGCCGAAGTGGCCAACGGCGCGAGCTGGCCCATCTTCATCCGGGGCTATACCGGCCACGAAGTGCTCTATTATTATGTCGCCGGGTTGGTGATGCGCCTGGTCGATACGAGCTATTTCTCCCTGCGGCTGGCTTCAGCCTTGCTCGGCTGCCTGACCGTGTTGACCGCCTATCTGTTGGCGCGCGAGCTGTTTGAGGATGAGCCGCTCGTGGAATCGCACTGGCTGGGCCTGTTTGCCGCCGCGCTGATGGCAAGCTCTTTCTGGCACGTCTCGGTCAGTCGTTATGGCTTTCGCGCCATCGCCCTGCCGCCGGTGCAGGCGCTCATGTTCTGGGCGTTGTGGCGTGGGCTGCGCCGCGCCGATTGGCGTTGGCTGCTGGCCGGGGGGGGCTTGTGTGGCCTGGTCGCCTATACCTATCTTTCCAGCCGGATCGTCCCTGTGGGACTGGCCGTGGTGTGGGGTATGCTGCTGCTGGCTGACCTGTCCCAGTGGCGGCGGTGGCTGGCGCAGTTGGGCCTCTTTGCGCTGCCGGCCGCGCTCGTCTTTGCGCCCCTGGGCCTTTTCTTCCTCAACAACCCCGACACCTTTGGCGTGCGCATGTCCCAGATCTCTGCCTTCGAGTCCGGCGACTGGCCGGCCGCCTTGGCTCAAAGCAGCCTGCGCGCCCTGGAGTTGTTTACCCTGCGCGGCGACCCCCAGCTGCGCTTCAACATCCCAGATATGCCCATGTTTGGTGGGGTTTTGGCCGGCCTTTTTTATCTCGGCTTGCTGGTCGTGGCCGTGCGCCTGGTGCAGGGCGGCGGCTTTAGGGGACGGGTGCGCTATGGCTTGCTCGTCGTCTGGCCGCTGGTCATGCTCATCCCGAGCATCCTGGCCGAGCCGTACGAAGTGCCTCACAGCCTGCGCTCGATGGGGCTGATGCCGATGATCTTTTTCGTGCCCGGATTGGGCTTTTTGTCCGTCCTGGGTGCTGTCCAACGCTTCTGGCCGCCTCCGCGCAAGCTGCTTGTGACCGGGCTGGCGGCCGGCCTGGTCGCCTTGAGCCTGGGCACAGGCTTGGTGAGCACCTTTCAGAATTATTTTTTCAAGTGGGCTCTCCAGCCGCGCCTGTATTACGACGATCACGGCGACATTGCTGACATGGCGCGTTACCTGGACAAGCTGCCTGACGACGGGCGAAGGCTGTACGTTGGCGCGCCCGACTATCGCTCGCCGACTGTCGCGGCCCTGGCGCACAATTATGCCGACATGAAATGGATGACCGGCAGTCTTGTGTTTGTGTTTTCACCTCAGCCGGCTTTGTACGCCTGGCCGCACGCTTGCCTGCCGGACAACTTTTGGCTGGAACGCTTTTTCTCCCCCTCGTCGCGCCTGGTCCAGGCGCCCGGGCCGGACGAGGCGGGGGCGCCGGCGTATATCGTGCACAGCCTGGATTCCCTGCCGCCCCTTTCTCCGACTCATCCCCTCCAGGCCAACTTTGCCAACATCGTTCAGGCGATTGGCTTTGAGGTGCTGCGGGAACGCCCCTCCGGCGGGCAGACCGACGTGCTCCTGTACTGGCAGGTGCTGAGTCCACCCGACCAGAGTGATTACAACTTGTTTGCCAGGCTGTACGACCGGTGGGGTATGGAATGGGGCAAGGACATGTCGTTCGATTATCCTTCCGAGCAGTGGACCCCGGACGAGGTGATCGTCCAACGCGTTCGCGTCCAAACTGAAGACGGCATCCCACCGGGCCAGTATCACCTGGAAGTGGGTTGGTGGTCGGCGTCCACCGGCCAGCGGATGCCGCTGTTGGATGAGGGGGGAAATTTTGCCGGCACCGCCCTCACCGTGGGACCCGTCCCGGTGACTCGCCGCGTCCGGCCACTCGATCCCAACACGCTGGGGATGGCCCGCCGCCTGGGGGCTGACTTGGGCGGGCTGCTGCTTTTGGGCTATAGCCAGTGGCCCGCCGTGGCGCAGCAGGGGGGGCACGTGTTTGTCAGCCTGTATTGGCAGATGCCGGAGGATGCTGCCCCCGGCTCCGATCATCGGGTGCGGGTCACTCTGCAGGCAGCCGGTGAGGGCGGGCAGGCGTTTGCCACAAGCGTCGATGGGCCGGTACACGGCACGTACCCCACCTCCCAGTGGGAGCCAGGCGAGGTCGTGGCTGACCGGCTGGCGCTGCGCGTTCCCGCCGATGCCCCGCCTGGCGCCTATACCGTGCACGTGCAGGTCGACGAGCTCGCGCCCCAGCCACTCGGCGAGTTGAACGTGGAGGCGGTCGACAGGCTGTGGAGTCAGCCGCAGGTGGACTGGCCTGTCTCGGCCACGCTTGGCTCGCAAATCAAGCTGGTGGGATACAGACTGGACTCGAGCCGGCTCAGCCCCGGCCAATCCATTCAACTGGAGTTAGTCTGGCAATCGTTGGTGCCGGCCGATGAGGGCTACACGGTCTTTGTACACCTGCTGGACGCGAGCGGCGCGCTGCGCGGCCAAAAAGACAACCCGCCGGTGAACGGCACCTATCCGACCACCTTGTGGCAGCCGGGCGAATTCGTGCTCGACCGCTACGAGATAGCCCTGCCGCCCGATTTGCCGCCGGGCGAGTATACGCTGCAAACGGGGATGTATCTGCCCGGCAGCGGGCAGCGCCTGGCCGTTTCAGGTGGGAGCGACGGCGTCACAAGTGACGGCGTCGTGTTGGGCAAGCTTAGCCTTGGCCCTTAGTATTTTGCGGTGTAAATGGGCCTGCGATTTGACCATGCCATCGCCGCGAAATACTCAGGCCTCACCCATGACCTGCGCCACGATCTCGCGCCGGCGCGGGCGGACGTCGAAGTCGATATAGATGATCTGCTGCCAGGTGCCAAGTGTCAACCGCCCTTCGACGAAGGGCACCACCAGCGATGGCCCCAAGAGGGCTGCCCGCACGTGGCTGTGGCCGTTGCCGTCGTGCCAGGTCTCCTCGTGGGCATAGGCGCGATTGGGCGCGGCGAGCTCGTCAAACAGCCGCTTCAGATCACTCACCGCCCCTGGCTCGAACTCGATCGTCGTCAGCGCGCTGGTGCTGCCGGGGCAAAAAAGCGTGACGGTGCCTGAAGCCAGCCCCGTTTCGCGCACGGCCTGGGCTACCGCGTGAGTGATGTCGTGCACGTCGGCGTTACCACGTGTGGCTAAAGAAAGCTTTTTGGCGATGACCATGTTTCCTGTTATCCTCCATCATACCCCGAATCAACGCAAGGCTCGCCGCGGCCACGATTAACGCCCGGGCCCCCGCCACTCCAAACACCGGAGGGCTGGCTGGCTGGCCGGCCGCCAGCGAACGCAGCCGGACGGCCGACGGCACCTGGACGACTCTCGTCGTCGTCGCGTTGGCCGTCACCGGGATGCCGCTGTACGTCCGAGCTGCCAGGTAAACTGTTTGGGTCAGGCTGAAATCTGGCTGGGACAGGTGTGGATCGACCTGGAACGACAAGCTCAGTTGGGCTGGCGAGTTGTAGGCCAGGTTGCTCACCTGCCAGCTTCCCACGTCACTCCAGCCGGCCGGCGTGAGCACCACCCCGCTCCACGCGACGCTGGGCGAGAGCAAGGCGGACGGTATCGCCGTGGTCAATACCCCCCCCGTCAAGGGCCACAGGTCGGTGTTGGTAAAGGCCAGGCTGTACGTCACGACCTGGCCGGGCTGCCAGTCCCCCGGCGTGGCTTGCTGCGCCAGCTCCAGGTGCGGCACCAGCGACAAGGCTGGGTCGCCAAACAGTGTGTGCGTGTGGTAGATATAGCTGGCGGCCGTGCCCCACATCGCCCACAGATCGAGCTTGCCGGCCAACGCGGCCTGCCCAAAGGTCGACGCGCCATCCCGGAACAAGGCGCGGGAAAAGCCTTCTTGCAGATAGGCGTGCTGTACCGACAAGCCCAGGCCGGTGGGGGCCCACTGGCCAAGCGCGCCGCGCCCGCCCATGCGCAGCAGCGTCTCGGCCATGCTGGGGTTGTTGGGATAGGAGAAAAAGCCATCCAGGCAGCCGTAAGTCTGGATCACCGGCAGTCGCCCCGTGTTGGCCAGGGAAGACGCCTCCGCGACCTTGAACAGGGGATCGCTCGTGCCGCCCCATTGGTTGAGCGAGCCGTGGCCGTGGTAGACCAGGTTACCCGCCCCGGCATCGATCGCCTGGATGATTGCCGCCCTGGTGGCGGACGTCGAAGTGTACGGCGCCTGCTGGTGGTACACCTTGCTCTTGGCATAGTCGCTGGGCGCGAGGGCCAGGCCGGCGTCGCAATCCGCCCAGAAATTGCCGCCGTCGTCGGGATTGTCGGCCACACACACAAAGTGGGCGCGCCAACTGCCTGGCTCGAACTGTGGCCCGGGCTGGGCCAGCAGCTTGTCTACCATCGCCTCGGCCTGGGCGGCGTTGGTGGCCGGCAGCCGCCCGATCATCATGTCCGGCAGCGGGTCGTTTCCACTGACCGTCACGAACAGATTGTCGGCCGGTATCTCCCCCTGCCAGGGGTCCACAAAAGCCAGGTAGGGCGGGATCAGGATCGGCTCGCCCTGGATGTCGCTCACTGAGCAGCTCACGCACGGGTAATTCTTGAAATTGAAATGGCCGTCGCCCATTAGCAGCGCGTAGGCGGGGCGGCGCGGCCAGGTGTCATAGGCGTGCCACAGGTAGCGCCGGATGGCCTCCGGGTGATAGACGCCGCCGTTGTACTGGTTATAC
>JAFGFO010000298.1 GCA_016931085.1 Thermoflexales bacterium | reverse complement strand
TTGATGTAGTCGAGCACCTTTTCCGCGCCGCGTTGGCGGCCCAGCTCGGCGGCCAGCGCGCCGGTGAGGGGGGTAAAGCCGGAGATGTCGGCAAACAGGGCCGCGCCGTGCACGCGGTCGGGCAGGCTGGTGCCGCCGGCCAGGGCGTGCCGCCGGTCGATGGGCAGATAAGGACTCGTGATCGAGACGAGATCGAATGGGTCACTCATAGTGTTTGTCGTGACATGGTCTTGGCCCCGGATAACGAGGCAATGATGTCTACGAGTCCCGGCCCGTCACGCAGATCACGACCGCCGTCATGTCGTCGTGCTGCTCCACGCCGCCGCTAAAGGCCTGCACGCCGGCCAGGATCCAATCCAACGCGGCCTGCGCGCCGGGCGGGGCGGAGGCCACGCGCGTCACGAGGCAGTCGAATCCGTACAGGCGGCGCTCGGCGTCCATCGCCTCCACGATGCCGTCCGAAGACAACACCAGCATATCGCCGGCCTGCAGGGGCAAGGTCAGCGCCTCGTAGGGGCGGAGCGCCGGCGCGATGCCAAGCGGCAGGCCACCCACCGCCAGGTATTCGCTCTGCGTCCCGCGCCGCAAAATCGGCGCCACCAGGCCAGCGTTGGCAATGTGCGCCGTGTAGCCGCGGGGGGTTTGTTCGAAGCGCACGTAACACAAGGCGGTGTTCATGTGATTGGCCGACACGTACGGATGCAGCGCGGCGCTCATCTCGGCCATCAACTGCGCCACGTCCGGCACAAAAGGCGCCTTGGCCGCCAGCATGGCCGTGGAGACGGCCATGTACAGGGCGGCTGGCATGCCTTTGCCCGTCACATCGCCGACCGCCACCCCCCATCCCCCGTCTGTGCCTGGCGGCGCTTGAAGATAGCTGTACAAATCGCCGCCCACCTCGCGCGCCGGGATGCAAAGGCCGGCCACGTCCAGGCCGGCCACGACCGGGGCGCTGGCAGGCAGCAGGCTGGCCTGGATCGTGCGCGCCAGCTCCATCTCTTTTTGCAGCGCCTCGAGTTCCTCGGCGCGCTTGACGGAGGTGACCATGGCGTTGAACGCGCCGGTCAAAAAGCCGATCTCGTCGTTGTACTGGATGGGCACGGCCACGTCGCGCTTGCCGGCGTTGACTTGCCGCACGCCTTCCAGCAGCGCCTCCAGCGGCTTGACCAGGCTGACGCGAAAGAACAGCGGCCAGGCGAGCAGGACCAAGACGACGCTGCCCACGATCACGGCCACCAGCGGCAGCGCGTGAGGGTTGATCACGTCTGCGTAGCCGGCATAGGGGAAGCCGACGACGTACTGGCGGCCGTCCCGCTCGAACGCCACGTGATAGTAGAATCTGTCGCTGTCTGGGCCGGCCTGGCTGACCGGGACGGTGGGCAGCCGGCCCAGGCCGTGCGCGTTGACGTAGCCCAGGTCGAAGCGCCCGTCGCGCGCGAAATGCTGCGTGTAGAGCGCTTGCTGCTCCCCGGCCGGGCGCGAGATGACGAAAGCGAGCGGGGCGGGCAGGCGGGCCGGGTCGAGTGCGCCGGATGGCTCCGTGCTCCAAAGCGCCTCCTCGACCTGCAGAGAGTCGGCCTGGCGGGCCTGGGCGTAGGCCGTCTCGAAAGAGGCCAGGCTGACCTGGCTCGCGATGCTGAGCACAATCAGGACTGTGACCAGGGTGCTGAGAACCAGCTTGAGCATAAAGGAGGTGGGCTGCGGGGAATAGTTCAGATAGATCATGAAAAACAGGAATGGAAAGGCCAACAGTCCCAGGTCCAGCCCCACGTCGTACAGCAGATCGGGCAAGACGCCGCCATAGTACAAGGCAACCCATACCGCTATCAGCATGGGGCTGAGGGCCGCTAACACAAAAGCGCGCGTGGCTTGGGCCTCCTTGCCAGCCGGTTGGGCCAACGCCATCCAGACTGCCCGTCCCGCCCTGGGAGCGCCGGCCTGGCGTGTGTGTTGAAAAGTCAGCGCCACGCTTCGCCGGGCGAAAACGATCACGGCCCACAAAAACTGCGCGGCGGCCAATCCCGTGGGGATCAAGCGTGGCACGACAGGATCGGTCCAACTGTACAACCAGACGGGCAGCATGCCCACGCCGGCCAGAAAAGCGCCCGCTGACAAGGCCAGGGACAAACGCGCCTCCCCTGTCTGGGCGGGGACAGGGCGAGGGAAACAATACGCGAACTGGATCAGGCAGCCCGCCCCCCATATCACGCTTACCGCTTGCATCGGCATCCAACTCGCCAGTGCCGCGCCGGAGATGGCGATCATGAAGCCCATCAGAGCGGCAAAGCCGGCCAGGTAACCGGCCAGCCACCAGCTCAGGCGGGTCCTTTCCTGGCCGAGCAGGAGAGTGGCCGTGATGACGCTGGCCAGGAGCAGGCCGATCAGGTTCGAAATCGCGTCCGCGTTGAGAACAAACACGGCAGGGAAAATGGCCATACGAATCTCCCGATGCTGTTTATGGGCCGGTGTATTCGTGTTGACTCCATTGTACCACAATTGGTGAGAAAGCAGTCCTGGTCGCAGGGTCTGTGTTCGGTGCGGCTTGTCCGGCGAGAACAATAGATAGTCGCAAAACTTGCGCCTGGGGCTGGCTTGACACTTGATTGAGAGTGTGATATAACGAAAACGGTGCGTGAAACACAACTCGCAGCTATTCCCCAACCCCACCTCACCCCGGTTTTGCTCACCAAGTCGTTGGCCGTGCGCGCATGCGCAGAAATTTCGCGCAAGGAGGAAAACTATGAACCCCAAGCAGCGTTGGAATCGCACGCTCTATCGAGCCGTATCCCTGGTGTGCATCGCGAGCATGCTCGCGTCGAGCATGCCCGTCATGCCGCCCAGGCCGGCCTATGCCTCGGCCAACCCCACCCCGGCCAGCACGCTGCCGGAGCAGTCCCAGGCTGGCGGCGACAGCGCCCACCTGAGCAGCCCGGATCAGCCCCTCATCCAAGGGCCGCCGGGCGTCAGGGTGAATCTCTTTAACGGCAACGTCCACTACAGTCGTCTGGACCTGCTCAGCTCGCCTGGCGGTTATCCATTTCCGGTCCTCTACAGCCGGCTGAGTTACAACAGCCTGCTGAGCAACCAGGAACGCGGATTCGGGCGCGGCTGGCGCTTTGGCTACGATATCTATTACACGCGCTCTGACAACAGGCAAATCGTCATCCACTGGGCGGATGGGCGAGAAGAGTCTTACGTGGCCGACGGCAACGGCGGGTTCAGCCCCCCGGCCGGCGTCCACAATCGCCTCGTCCAGGCTAGCAGTAATGCCTATCGCCTGCACACCCCGGACGGAAGTGTGTATTACTTTGACAGCGAGCGCCATCGCAGCCTCACCCGCCTCACTGCGGCCAACCGCCTGGCGCTGAGCTTTACCTACGACGGTGACGGCCGGCTCACGACCGTCCAGGACGACTATGGGCGGACGCTCCGCCTGGATTATAGCGGCGGCCGCGCCACCCGGATTACGAACGATTTCCTGGGGCAATCGCTGGCCCTGGGCTACGACGGCGACGGGCGACTGAGGACGATCAGCGACCCGGCCGGCCAGGTGATCGCTTACGACTATGAACGCCGCACAATAGGCACGGAGAAGCTGGATTTGCTGAGCTGGGTCACGCTGCCCGGCGGGCAAACGTACGTTTTTTCTTACCGGCTCGATTATCCGGCTTACGGCCTGGCCGACCTGCGGGTGAGCTCGATCGCGGGAAGCTATGGAGCCTGGAATTTCAGTTACACTTTCCGGAGAACGATACCTGTCCTGGGGGGCGTGGGGGCGTGGAACAACGTGATGTCGAGAGCGCCAGAGCTGGCATACGCTTCTGTGACGCGTACGGTGGGAGATCAAACGCGCCGCACGCGCTACGACTTTCGCCAGGGGAGCTTGCATGTGACCGATCCGTTGGGCAACGTGACGCGCTACAAGCAAGACACCAACAAGAACCTCATCGCTGTTGCCAATGCCAGGGGCTATACCTCGACCTTTAGTTACGACGGCCAGGGCCATCTCAGCTCCTTCACCGATCCCTTGCTTAACACCACCCGCTTCGCTTACGACGCGCGCTTTAGCCAGGTGACGGCCGTCACCGACGCCTTGGGCAACGCCATCCAGGCGGTGTACGATGGGCGCGGAAACATGACCCGCCTGGTGCTTCCCGACGCGTCGGCTTATACGGCGGCTTATGACGCCAACAGCCAGCTCGTTTCCCTCACCACGCCCCTGGGGTATACCTTCCGTTACGGCTACGACGGCGTTGGCCGCCTCCGCGTGGTCACCGATTCACTGGGCTATACGACGGCGCTCGCCTTTGACGCGCAGGGCAACTTGCTGAGCATGACCGACCCCAATGGCGACACGGCCAGGATCGAGTACGATGCCCTTGGACAGCCTGTCACGCTCACGGATGGCCTGGGGCGGCAGACCTCTTTCGCCTACGACGCCATCGGCAACACGCTCGTCTTGACCGATCCCAACGGTCACGCCTACCATTACGCCTATAACGAGCGGGGGCAAGTGTCCCACGTCATCGACCCTTTGAACAACACCACTCGCTACACCTACGATGCGGCCGGCCAGCTCACTGCTGTGCGCGACGCCGCCGGCCGGGTCACGACCTTCGAGTACGATGCGCTCGGCCGCCTGGTCAAAGAGACCGATCCGTTGAATCGCGCCACGACCTACGTGTACGACCTGGCCGGCAACGTGACGCGCCGCACCGACGCCAGGGGGCAGATCACAACGTATGCCTACGACCCCGCCAACCGCTTGACGGCGGTTGACTACCCGGGCGCCGGCAGCGACGAGCAGTACACCTACGACGCGCTGGGGAACGTCGTCACGCACAGGGGGGGGAGTGCCACGCTGAACCTGGAGTACAACGCCTTCAGCCAGCTCACCCGGCAGGCTGTCTCGGTGCAGGACAAGTCGGTGAGTTACGCCTATGACGCGCTGGGCCAGCGCACGGCGATGACGGATACACAGGGCAGCGTCACGCGCTACGAATACGACGCCCGCGGCCAACTGGAGCGCATCGTTGGCCCGGCTGGAACGACTTTCTACGCCTACGACCCGGCTGGCCGGCGGATCCGCCAGGGCAACGCCAACGGTACTTTTGTCACCTACGCCTACGACCGGGCCGGCCAGTTGGTGACGATGACCAATCACCTGGCCAACGGGGACATCCTTTCGAGCTACGCCTACGAGTACGACGCGGCCGGCAATCGCACGCGCGTGAGCGACGCCGGCGGCAGCGTCACCGCCTACAGCTACGATCCGCTCAACCGCCTGGTGCAGGTCACTTATCCCGGCGGCCGCCAGGTGAGCTACACCTACGACGCCACCGGCAACCGCCTAGCCGAAATCGATCCCACTTCCGGCGCCACCACCTTCACCTACGACGCCGCCGGCCAACTGACCCGCATGCAGACCCCAACGCAGACCATCGCGTATACGTACGACGACAACGGCAACCTGGCCAGCAAGCAAGACGCCAGCGGCGTTACCACCTACGACTATGATTACGAAAATCGCCTGCGAGCCATCACCTATCCCGGCGGCGCTGCCCAAAGCTTTAGCTACTATCCAGGCCCGGATGGCCTGCGGCTGAGCCGGACTGAGGCGGGGGGGCAGGCGAGCTATTATTTCTACGACGAGCAGAACCTCCTGCTAGAGACCGACGCCAGCGGTGGCGCCGTCGCCCGCTACACGGCCGGGTTAGGGCCAGACGAGTGGATTGCCATGCAGCGAGGGGGCAGTACGTACACCTATCTGCGGGATGGCCTGGGCAGCGTCACCGGCCTGGCCGACCCGGCGCAGAACGTCGCCGCCACCTACCAGTACGATGCCTTTGGCCAGCTCGTGGGGCAGACGGGCAGCGTGGCCAATCCCTACCGCTTTACCGGGCGCGCCTACGAGCCGGCCAGCGGGCTGTACGATTACCGGGCGCGTTTCTACGACCCGGCCGCCGGGCGCTTCCTGAGTCGCGACCCCTCGCCCGGCTATCTCTTGTTCCCCGTGACCCTCAACCCCTACGCCTACGTCGCCAACAACCCGGCCAGTTACGTGGACCCAAGCGGGCGTTTTGCTATTCTGGCGATCGTCGGCATCGGCATCGCCGTTTACGGCCTTGCGAAATGGGCCAAGGGCACCTACGAGGGCGTCAAGGACGTCTATTCGAAATACAACGACCAGGTGCAAAAGAGGGAGCGTTTTATTGATGCGATGAAAAACGACGACATCCCGAACATGATCAAGAATCACCAGGACTGGCAGAGCAGTGTGCTCAACACGGCCGGCACGGCTGCCGCGCTCAGCGGCAATATCCCCGGCACCCTCCCCTCAGGCGGCCCGGCCTGGAGCAGCCTGGGGGACGCCTACGTCGCCGGGACTTTGACGGCGATGCAGACGGACGGGGACCTGACCCCCTACGGCCAAATGCTGTACAACCAGGATGGCAGCCAGGGCTATAACGGCAGTGGCTACGGGCCAGGCGGGTCTGGGACAGGTTCCCGTCCTGGCTTTGACCGCCCCAGCTTTTTTGGGGGACGAGGCTCTGGCGACGACACCTTCTCGGCCGCCTCGCCGCAATTCCCGGCCGCCGGCGCGACTGGCCTGCTCCCCAGTTCTGGATTCCAAGCGTCTCAGCTCGACTCGCCCCAGCTCCCGGTTTACCGCCACGTGCCGAGGATCGCCCTGCTGTGGAACGGCCACGCCCAGGAAGCGGGGGCCTTTCTCAACGCGTTGGGCGAGCCTTACGACATGCTGGAGCCCGATTTTTCGCCCGCCATCGCCGCGCTGTACCCCGTCCTCTTCATCCCCGACGGGGGCTTGTTTGGGCTGGAGAACTCGGCCTCCTTCCGGGCGCGGCTGGAACAGTACGCCGCCCGGGGAGGGATCGTCCTGGTCTCGGCCCAGGAGCACGGCTACGAATACGCCGCGCTCCCCACGCCCTCGGGGCTGCCCCTGGATGGCTACGGCTGGGCTGAGGACGTTTCCTGCACCGGCGCCTCGACCTACTTTTCCCAGTACCACCAGGCCATCTCCGGCTCCCGGCAGCAGTTGTATCTGTCAGCTTTTATAGACGGCTATCTGAGCGCTTTTCCAGACGAAACGGTGACCCTGCTCACCCGCGACAAGAACGGCTATCCGGCGGCGCTGCTCTACCCCTATCAGCAGGGTTTTGTCATGATCAGCCATCTGTACGCGCCGTGGGGCATGAGCTTTTACCAGGTCACCCGCGACGATCTGCGCACCTGGCGGGACATGATCGCCTGGAGCGCGCTGGGCGGGCTGCCCGGCTATAGCCACAGCATCTCGCCCACCCTGACCTTTCCCGACTTTTCACCTGGGCAGACGGTGAGCGTCACGCTGCGCGTGCAAAATGCCTCTGGCCAGGACGCGGCCGGCGTGCGCCTCGTCTTGATCAATCCCGACAAGGAAATCGTCGAGCAAGAGGTGGTCAGCGTCACCCTCGGCGTTGGGATGACGGCCACGCTGCCGTTCAGCGCCACCGCCCCCGGCACAAACCCGTTCGATTGGACGGACTGGCACAAGTCCACCGGCGTGTGGGCGGTGGATTATGTGCTGTTGGGCGCCGGCGGAGAGGCTCTCCAGGAGCAGGCTATCGGCGCGGCCTTTGTCGTCAGCGACCCGCCCGAGGGCATCGGGCGACAGCGGAATTGGGACCTGTGGGTGACCGCGCCCACCAATCGCTGGACGGTGGGAGAGACAGGCGACTTTACCTTCTACCTCCGCAACCGCAGCGGCCAGGAACGCTCCAATGCGCAGGTGCACTATTGGTTCCGCAGTCACTTGCAGGCGACCGGCGATCCTGCTTATGACCAGGTTTACCCGCTTGGCGCCGTGGCCGCCGCCCAGACGGTGAGCTTTTCGGTCCAGGCGACGGTCCTCATGGCAGACCTTGCCCTTGCCTGCCTGGAAGAAGATGGCGTGCGGCAGATATGCACCCCCGGCTACTTTTTTAGCCCGAATCCAGCCGCGGCCCGGGTGAGCGTCCAATTGGCCCAGTCTTCCTATTACGTGGGCCAGCCGGTGACCGCCAGCGTCAGCCTGGTCAACGCCGAGACAGCGTCTTACACCGCCACCGCCCGCCTGCGGGCGCTGAGTCCCCTCGGCGCCGTCTATGACGAGCAGGAGCAGGCGTTCGCGCTGGGTGGAAGAGGAACATCAGCCAGCCTGGTCTACACGCTGGCCATGCCCCTCACCCCGACCTTTGGCCTGCACACCGTGCGGGTAGAGGTCCTGCGCGACGAGTTGGTGGTGGGCGGCGGCCTGGCCAGCTTCGAACTGCCCCTCCCCCACGTGCCGGTCACGGTGCTCGATCCAAGCGCCTACCGCCTGGACCAGGCTAATGCGGTGTCGTTCCGTTTGGACAACCAGGGCGGCACGGACGTGGTAGACGGGACCTTCAGCGTGCGCCTGGAAGCCCCTGATAGCCAGGTCGTGTGGAGCACGAGCGAGCCGCTCGAGCTACCCGGCTGGGAGTCGGTCACATTCACCCACGCCATACCTTTTTCCACGACACTGGGTGTGTACACGCTCCACTACGACGCTCACGTGCGGGGCTACCTCATCACCCGCGGCAGCCACAAGGTGGCCGCCGCCTACGCCGTGGCGCGCGTGACAGACAAGGATCGCTATTCCGGCGGCGAGACGATGGCTGTGGATGTGGTCGTGCAAAACACCGGCGACTTGAGCGAGACCTTGGACGTGCGCCTGGAGGCGCCAGGCGCTCCCTTCAGCCAGACCCAGGCGGCCACCCCTGGCCCCGGGCAGACAGCAGAGCTGCGCTACCAGGTGCCGCTCACCACGGCCATCACCGCCGGCGTTCACCCCATGACGGTGAGCGTGATCGTCACCGGCTTGGCCAACGGTGCAGGCCCCTCCTCGGCCAGGCTGTTCCAGTACATCGTCTTGCCGGCCAGGCTGCGCCTCAGCCTCCCGCCGGGGAGCGGCCTGCAGGCCGGCGGCCGCCTGCCGCTCCAGGTCACCAATGTCGGCGGCGGGCTGAGCGCTTACGCCGGCCAACTGTTCCTGCGCGACAGCAGCGGCCGTGTGATTGCTTGGGGGGCTGCCGCCGGCAGCCTGGACAGCGGGGAGGCAGACACCTACGAGCTGGCCCTACCATCGGACCTGCGCGAGGGGCTGTACAACCTGGGCGCCACGTACGTCGCCCACGCCACCGGCCAGCAAGTCTCCTTGAACCGTCTCGTCGCCATTCACGGCGTGGAGGCAGAGCTGTCGGCCGCCACCGCCTGGCAAGTCTACACGGCCGGGGAGGCCATCACCGCCACAGCCCGGCTGACCAACACCGGCGCGTTTAGCCTGGGGCACGGGACGCTTGTGCTGGAGGGTATCTCCATGCTGGGCTTTGGGCCATTGGCCGGGGTGGTGCTGGATAACACCGGCCGGCGGCTGGCGGGCGCCCGCGTCACGCTGGATGAGAAGCGGGCGACGTGGACCAATCGGACCGGCGAATATTTCTTCGAGAGCGTCGGCGTGGGAGAGCACCACTTCCAGGTGGAGGCGGCCCCGCGGGGGGGGCTGGCCGGTTACCTGGCCTACTCGAGCACGCAGTTCGTCCTCGGCCCCCAAGAGCCACTGACCCTGACGCTGTACCCCGCCCCAACGGCTGAACTGTCTGGCACGCTGCGCGCCAGCGGTGGGGTGACCATCGTCGTGGGCGCCGACGTGGAAATTTCTGGCCCTGCCTCGGGACGCTCCAAGGGTTATGTCACCGTCCAGCCTCACCTGCGCACCGGCGGGGATGGCGCGTATCACTTTAGCCACCTGGAGCCGGGCAACTATACCCTTACCGTCACCGCCCCTGGTTTCCAGGCCCACGTGACTAACATCACGCTCGGCGCGGGCGTAAACACGCACGACGTCGATCTGGTACCGCATTCCCGCAAAGCGTCCCGCATTCCGTATTCCGTATTGCGTAGTACGTCCTCTGAACCAGGGGCCGGGCATTCTGCCTCATCTCTTCGGATCGCCAGTCGCACCTCACGCCCGCCCGGCCTTGCCTCGCTGCTGCCCGCCCGTCTGCGCCGCTCGCCGGCAGCCGACGTCGGCGGCACCATCGTCACCCCCACCACGTGGACGCTGGCTAACAGCCCCTACACCCTGACCGCCGACGTGATCGTCACCCGCGGCGTCACCCTGACCATTGAGCCGGGCGTCGTGGTGAGGGGACAGTCGAACAGCGGGCTCAAGGTGCAGGGCTACCTGGCCGCGATGGGGACGCCGACTCAGCCGATCACCTTTACCTCGTCAGCCGACAGCGGCCCCTACCAGTGGCAAGGCCTGCTGTTCGACGGCGGCCTGGCGGGGGGCGAGCTGCGCCACGCCGTGGTGCGCTACGGCGGGCGGCACGATGGCGTCACTTACAGCAACATCACGGTGCGGAACGTGTTGACTGGCCAGGTGCGCATCGAAAGCAGCCAGGTGGTGAGCGCCCATTATAGTTTGGTGAACTATGGGCTGTACGTTCAAGACAGCCGGGTGGTGGTCAGCGGCACACTGTTTGCCGATAACGGCTACGACACCGCCGACTATGCCCTGTACGCCACAGGGGCAAGCACGGCCATCACGGTCGCCAACAGCGCCTTTGTGGGCAACCCCGGCTACGCGCTGGCCTTGCCGCTGGACGATCTAGGCCGGGCGACGGGCAATACCTTTAGCGGCAACGGGCGGGATCGCGTGGTGATCTGGGGTGGGGCGCTGGCGGCGGAGGCCAGCCTGGCCCCCCAGTCCGGCCTGGAGAGCTACGAGCTGGGCAGTGACGTCGTGGTGTCGAAGGGCATTACCCTGACAGTCCAGCCCGGCGTCACGGTCATGGGCCGGGCCAATGTCGAGTTAAAAATGCTGGGCCACCTGGCCGCGGTGGGCACGCCGGGCCAACCCATTACCTTCACCTCGTCCACCGACAGCGGGCCAAACCAGTGGTCGGGTCTCATCTTTGACGGCGGCCTGGCGGGGGGCCGGCTGCGCCACGCCGTGGTGCGCTACGGCGGCAATCCCAACAGCTTGTCGCCGGGTGGAAACCGGGGCGTCGGTATTTGGGTTCACGACGTTCTCACCGGCCAGGTGCGTATCGAAAGCAGCCAGGTGCTCAGCGCGAGCCAGGCGAACACTGATTATGGCCTGTATGTGGAGGACAGCCGTGTGGTGATCAGCGACACGCTGTTTGCCGGCAACGGCTCCGGCGCCACCGACACTGCCCTGTACGCTGCCGGCCCAGACACGAGCATCGTCGTCGCCAACTCTGCCTTCCGGGACAACGCCGGCCGGCCCATGTCAGTCCAGGCTGGCGATCTGCCCGGCGTGCTGCGAGGCAACACCTTCAGCGGCAACGGCGTTAACCGGCTCCAGCTCCGTGGGGATGGCGACAAGCCCGCCATCCTGGCCGACATCACCCTGCCCAACGATAACGGCCTGGACGGCTACGAACTCTATGACACGGTGTGGGTGGAGCAGGGCGTGACACTGACGGTGCTGCCTGGAACGGGACTTTATCCGAGCGATTACTTCGACGGCCTGTCCGTGCACGGCCATCTCCGGGCGTTGGGCACACCGACGCAGCCGATCACCTACGCCATGATCGTGGGAGGGCCAGGCAAGGGCATCCTCGTCGAGGGGGCGGGGTCCCACGCGGAGCTGCAGCACGTGATCATTGACAGCGCGTACACCAGCGACGGCGGCGTCACGCTAAAGAGCGGCGCGACCGCTCACCTGAAGGCGGTCCAGGTCAGCAACAGCCTCAACTGCCACGGCCTCTACGCCATGGACAGCACGGTCGCCGTCGAAGACAGCCGCTTTGTTGGAGGCAACTGGGGGGGAATTGACGCCTATAACGCCCGGCTGGTTCTGACGAACACGGCCGTCATCAGCAACGGTTGGGACGGCATCGATGTGTCCGGCGCCCACCTGTGGGGGCAAGGGCTAGAGATCGCCAACAACGGCCGCGTCAGCAGCGGCGACGGCCTCAGCGCCAACAACTCTTCCGTCGTCACGCTTACCCGCTCGTCAGTCCACGGGAACAGCCAGTATGGCATCTACGCCGGCAGCTACGGCTCTCCTTCGCGGGTCACCGTGCGCCACTCGCGCGTCTATGGCAACGGCGACTACCAGGTTCGCGAGATGAACTATGACGAGCGCGTCGACGTCCGCTACAACTGGTGGGGCACCAGCTCGCCAACGCCCACTCTCTTCTCCAGCGGCTATGGCCAGGTTATCACCACCCCCTGGCTGATCAGCTCCACCTTCGCCCCCGGCTACTTTGAGCTGGCCGGCGACGTCTACGAGCCCAACGAGCGTTTTGCCCAGGCCACGCCGTTGGCCGGGGCCAACACCGCCCTGGCGGCTTTTCTCGAGCCCCGCGGAGACGCCGACGTTTATCGCCTGGAGGTAGACGAGGAAGGCGAGCTGCTCGCCCTGGCCGACGGCGCCGGCACTCTGCTGGAGCTCAATCTCAGCCTGTATGATGCCAGCGAAAGCCGGCTGGCCTCGGCCACGGCGGCCAGCGGCGGCGAGATCAGCGCGGCGGCTCACGTCGTCCCCGGCCTCTATTACGTGCGCCTGGCGGCCGGAGGGGATGTCCCCAGCAGCCGCAGCCCCTACCATCTCACGCTGCTCCTGCTTGATCCTCGCACCGATTTGGTCGCCCAGACGGTGGCCCAGGCCGGGCGCAGCTACGAGTTTGGCGCCTTCCCTGTCAACCTGGCCCCGGGCGCCAGCACGGCGCTGGGGGCGACTGCGCCGCTCAGCCTGGCTGTGCCTGGCGGGTATTACCTGCGCGCCCGGCTGGTCAACTCACTCGGCCAGGCCTTGGGCGAGTCGACGTCGGCATTTTTCCTCAGCGATAACCCACTGGCGCTGACGCTGCAGGCCGGGCAGCCCGCTTACCGCCCCGGCCAGGACGTGACCGTCAGCGGGCAGGTGCGCAACACCGGCGCAGTGGCGATCGGCCCGCAGACGCTCGAGCTGGCTCGCAACGGCGTCGCTTTCCACACCGAGCCGCTCACGCTGCCGGCCGGCGGCGTCCACGCCTTCAGCGTCACCACGACCGCCCCCTCCGCCACAGGCGCCTTTACGCTCAGTGGCCAGATCGGCGCCACTGCCGTCACGGCCATCCTGCCCGTGGTTGAGCCGGTCGTGGACGCCAGCCTGGATGCGCCCGATGTTCAAATTTCGACGCTCGACGCTCAACGTTCGACGTTAACGCTGGCGAATAATGGCCTGGTGGCGGCGGCGCTGGGCGTGGATTTCCATGGGCAGCCCTACACGCCCACGCTCCAGCCCGGCGAACTGGCCGTCTACTCTCGCGCGCTGCTTTTCACCCAGACCACCGCCGTGCTCGTGCACATCACGGGCGACGTGACGCGCACCCTGCTCCACACCGTAAGCGTCAGCGCGGCGCCAGCCCTGTCTCTCGGTGCCGGCAATCCGCAGCGCGAGGGAGACGTAGAGATCGCCTATACCCTGGCTAACAGCGGCACGCTGGACATGGTGGGGCAGGTGGAATTTCAAATTTCAAATTTCAAATTTCAAATTGCAAATTGCAAATCGCAAATCCTGCGTCGTCAAGGCATTGCCTGGGTCACGCCCCAAGAAATCACACTGGCGGGTCGTCAATACCCAACTCGCGAGCCGCAATCCGCCATCCACAATGCGCAATACATTGTGACCCGCACTCATACCCTGCCGGCCGGCGCCGTCCTCACCGACACGCTGGTGATCAGCCTGGCGCGCGGGCTGCGCCCGGTGCAGGCCAGGCTGCGGATCGACGAGGCGCACAACCCCGGCCTGTTCAGCCACAGCCAGGGCACGGCCTGGGAGCAGACTCAAATGCTTACGCTGACCGTGCGGGGCGAGGATGACCTGCGCCTGGCGGCTTTTGGCGCGCCCACCGTCACCGTTGCCATCACCAACGTGGGTTGGAACGCTTTTTCTGGCACGCTGCGAGCGGTGGGGCGGCAGGCGAGCGCCCAATCCAGCCTGATCTTTGCCAGCCTGGAGCAGCCCATCCAGGTGCCGACGGAAACGGCGCGTACCTTTAGCGTTACCCTGGATACCTCTGGCCTGAACCCCGGCCCCTACACCATCACCCTGGAGGCCTGGGCCGGCAACGGCGCGCGAGCGGCCGCTGCGGCCATCACCGGCAGCGTGCCCGGCCCCGAGTTCGTGGTGGCGCAAGTACCCACCTCGACGACGCTGCTCAGCGACCGGATCGTCACGCTCACCTTTGGCGTGGAAAACCGGGGCAAAGCGCCGGACCTGGCCGCGCTGCATTTCGCCGTGGGCAGCCTGGAAGACGCGGTCAAGAAGCAGTGGGTAGTGGCCGGGCAGACTGCCCTGTTCACGTACACCTTCTACGTGCCGCTGGATATGCCCAGCATGGACGTTTACGCCACCTACGCCGTCACCAGCCCGCTCGACCCCCAGGGAGACGCGGGGGATATGGTCTTTCACGTAGACGGTATCTCGCTGACCGTGGAAGCCAGCACCGACCGGCCCTCTTACGTCGAAGGCGAGCCGCTGAGCGTTACCTTGAGCATCACCAACGCCGACAGCCGCCGGGGCAGCGGCGAGTTGAGGGCGCTGGTGGCCTTCAACATGATCACGCACACCCGGGTCTTTAGCCTGGCGCCCGGCGCGCAGGTGGCCCTCACCTTCCCTTACACCGCGACCTTCCAGGCCGACCGCAAGATTTTCTACGGCCTATACGGCCAGCAGAATGATCGGGGCGCTTACCTGGACACGCTCTACCTGTACCGGCACGACCTGGGCGCCACGCTGGAGCTGGATAAACAAGTCTACCGGCCCGGCGAGACCGTGCGGGCCGCGCTGGTCACTACCCTGACCCAGGGCACCCTCACGCCCCACGTCCTGGCTGAAAGCTACCCATCCCTGGCGCTGGGCAGCGATAGCGTTTTCACCTTTAGCCTGCCGGCTGACCTGGCGCGAGGTTCGTACGCGATCTACTCTACCATCCACGGTTGCAGTTGTGAAGCCGATGGGCGCGAGCAGGTTACCTGGTTCGACGTGGCCGCCCCCTTGATACAAGTTATCCGGTCGGATTTGAGCCCGGGGCCCTACCGGCCCGGCGACGTGCTCAGCGCCACGTTGACCATCGCCTGCAACGACGAGATGGACGCCGAGCTGCAAGCCTGGCTGGGCTATCCCGACGGGAGTTATGGCGCCGTTTTTACCCAGGCCGTTCACCTGGCGAGCCGCCTGGATAACCGGCGGCTCGTCAGCTCGACCATCACCGGTACCCAAATGGGGCTGCATCGACTCTTCTACCGGCTGGTCCCGCCCGGTTCCGGACAAGGGTGGACTCCGCCGGCCCGTGAGGTGAAAGATAGATTTCCAGCCGAGTTGACGGAACGCTTTGACGTTGGCCCGGCTGGCCTGGGCCGGGTGGCGACCGAGCTGGCATCCTACGCCGCCGCCACCGACATGGTGCAAGTCGTGCTTGACGTTTACAGCCAGGCAGGCGGCCCAGCGCAGTTGGTCGTCACGCTGGACGATGGCCTGGTAACGACCCGCTCCCTCAGCCTGGCCGAGGGCTACCAACTCGTCGTGGTGCCCTTGAGCGGCGCCATCTCGCCTGGCGCGCGGCAGTTGACGGCCACGCTGACGATGAGCGATCGCGAAGGGCGCTCCTACTGGGCTGCTGGCCAGGCGGACTTTGTCTACGGTGACTCATTGCCCGACTTGTATGCTGGCACGCCCTTGGCGGCGCCCGGCGGCACGATCACCCGCACGCTGGCATCTGTGGTGGCCAACGAAGGGCAGAGCGCGGCCACGGCCACCACGGCCCGCTTTTACGATGGCACGCCCCTCACCGGCACGCTGATCGGCGCGGCGGCTGTGCCCGCCCTGGACGTTGGCGAGACGGCAGCCGTTTCCGTGGTGTGGGACGTCCAGGGACAGGGCGGCAAGCACACGCTGAGCGTCGCCGTGGAGCCGGTGGGCGAGTTTGACGAGACGGACAACGAGGCCCAGTCCATCGTCAGCCTGCCCCGGCTGGATTCCAGCCTGGAGGTGGCGCCAGCGCTCGTCGAGGCCGGCAAGGCGGTGACGCTCACGAGTCGGCTAAAGAATCTGCAAGGGGCAGCCGCGCTGCCTGTGACGGTGGCAGTGGAGATTCGCTCGCCGCAGGGCAGCGTGGTCCACAGCCAGGCATGGACGCGCGTGTTGAGCGGGGCGCAGGAACTGGCGCTCGGTGACGCCTGGCAGAGCGGGGCAGGCGCCGTGGCCGGTACGTACGCCGTGTTGCAACAGGTTTGGGATGCCTATGGGGAGCACGACGTGAGCGGCGCTTCCTTCACCATCACGGCTCAACCGGGCTATCGCATCTACCTGCCGTTGGTGATACGCTCGTAGGGGCACAGCGGCGTGTTTGCCCTCCCGTAGGGGCAAACCCCTGTGGTTGCTCTTGAAAGGACAATGCTATGAGAAGAAACACCTGGAGGATCGCCGGCGCATTGGCCGCCACAGCCCTGGCCCTGGTGTACGCGCGCTACCGGCGCGACACGCGAGCTGCCGCCGCGCGCTTGCGGACGGGCAGTCAAATCGTTGAAACGAGCCATGGCCAGGTCGAGTACGCCCTGGCGGGCCAGGGGCCGCCGGTCCTGGTCGTGCACGGCGGCGGCGGCGGTTACGACCAGGGCCTGCTGCTGGCCCGCTTCCTGGGCCTGGGCAGCCGCTTCCGCTGCATCGCCGTGTCGCGCTTTGGCTACTTGCGTTCGCCCCTGCCGGCCGACGCCTCGCCGGCGGCTCAAGCAGACGCCTACGCGGCCCTGCTGGACGCGCTCGAGCTGGAGCGCGTCGCCGTCGTCGGCGGCTCGGCCGGCGGCCCGTCCAGCCTGCATTTTGCGCTTCGCCATCCCCAGCGCTGCGCGGCGCTCGTGCTGGTCTCCGCGCTCAGCCGCGCCTGGACCTGGCCAACCATGCCGCCCATCGTCCAGGACCTGATGCTCCATTCGGGCTTTTTGTTCTGGGCGGTGGTGAATTTCGCGCCCCAAGCGCTTCTGTCTGCCTTTGGGCTTAGCCCGCGGGCCGTGGCGGGCGCCGGCAAGGCCGAAAAGGCCCGGCTTGTCGAGATCTTGCAGACAATCTTGCCCATCCGCCTGCGCTGGGCCGGCCTGGCCAACGACGCCAACCAGATGGCGGTGCTGGCGCCTTGCCCGCTGGAGCGCATCACCGTCCCGACCCTGGTCCTTCACGCCCTGGACGACGGCTTGGCCCCCTTTGCGCATGGGCAGGCCGCCGCCGAGGCGATCCCCGGCGCGCGGCTGCTCAGGCTGGACAGTGGCGGGCACCTGTGGCTGGGCCAACAAGAGACGATGGTCTCTGCTGTCCGGGATTTTATGAACTTTTAAGCGTCACGCAGTTCCAAGCCTGCCCCACACCACACGCAGTGAGTCGCGCGCTTAGTGCGCTGATTCTTTAAAGGAGAAAAAGATGAAAACACGAAAATTTTTCGCACGCACGTTTTTGACCAGCCTGGCGCTCGTGCTGGTCCTGGCCGGCAGCGACGGCTCAAGCTATGGGCAGGAGCGGGGACCGACGGCGCCGCTGGATACCGGCTTTACCTACCAGGGCCGCCTGACCGACGGCGGCAGCCCCGCCAGCGGGACGTATGATTTTGAATTTAGCCTGTACGACGCCGCCTCGGACGGCAGCCAGGTGGGCAGCACCGTCACCCAAGACGACGTCGCGGTAAGCAATGGCACGTTTATCGTGCAGCTCGACTTTGGCAGCAGCGCCTTTGACGGCAGTGCCCGCTGGATGGTGGTTAGCGTGCGCGACGGGAGCAGCACTGGCGCCTATACTCTCCTTACCCCACGCCAGGCGTTGACGGCAGCGCCTTATGCCCTCTATGCGCCTTCGGCCGGCTCGGCTGCCAGCGCCCCCTGGAGTGGCTTGAGCGGCGTGCCGGCCGACTTGAGCGACGGCGACGACGCCGACACACTGGGAGATCTGAGCTGCGGAAGCGGCCAGATTACCGAGTGGGACGGCAGCGCCTGGGCTTGCGCTGACGACGATGACACCACCTACGCCGCCGGCGCCGGGCTGTCGCTGAGCAGCGGCCAGTTTAGTGTGGTGACTGGCACAATCCAGCAGCGGGTCAGCGGCGCGTGTGCCAGCGGCAGCGCCATCCGCGTCGTCAACGCCGACGGCACGGTGACGTGCGAATTGGCTGATGGGAGCGCCTGGAGCCTGAGCGGCAACAGCGGCACCAATCCCGCCACCCACTTTGTAGGCACGACAGATAACCAGCCGCTGGTTATCAAATCGAATAATGTAGCGGCGATGTACATCTATTCTGACGCGGTTGGCATCGGAACAGTGAATCCACAAGCCGAGCTCGACGTCAACGGTGGAATCAAGCTGCCACTCCCGGTGACACAAATGGCCATGATTTTCAACGACCCTTGCACCGGCGGCATCCCTGATGACGATGGGTTCAGGCTGCTTTACGACGATGACTTTTTTGCAACCGACAGTGACGCACTCGTCTTTGAAAAGACGGACAACAATGACGCCGACCCAGATGGCGGTATCGCCTTTGCCAACATCGGCAGTGACGGTGTGCAAGAAACCGCGTTGAGCATTCGAGGCGATGGCAACATCGGGGTAGGCACGAGCTCTAACCTGCATCCCGGCCTGAACATCAAGTCCATAACCACGACTGGAGAGCATCGCGGCAGCCTCTGGTTCCAGGAAAGCGGCAGCGGAGATACGGTTTTTGCAGGCCTGTACCTGAACTCGAACAATGACCTGGCACTCAAGATCTGGTCAGGCTCCAGTTGGCAGGATGTTTTTGCCATTGATCACAGTAGCGGGGACATCGGGGTAGGGATCACCAATCCGACCTCTAGCCTGCACGTTGTCGGCAATGCCGAAAGAGCAGCCAGTATTCACCGCGACGGTGACACACAGTTGAGCCTGGAATCCGACGGGGGTAATGAAACCTACATCCAATATGCCAATGTCGACACCGGCTCGAATGCCTGGATGGCCGGCGTGGACGACGACGAAACCTTCCGCCTGGCTTTTGGTGCCAAAGACGAGATAAACGACAGCAAAACCGCATTGACCATCCATCAAGACGGCCACGTCGGCCTCGGCACGACGGCTCCCAGCGCCCGGCTGACGATCGACAACGTGGGGACGGTCATGACGCACAGCCACAGCGCGGTCTATATCGCCAGCGGAAACACCTATTTTGATTATCGCGACGGCTTGCTGTTTAGAGGAACTGGGAATGCCTGGGCTACCCGCTTCACGGGCACGGATAATATGTTCCCTGATGGCGAAATCGTAGGCATTTACAAAGAAGAATCCGCCCCAGGCGACACGATTGATACCGACCCATCCCAAGGTCCTATTGCCGTCTTTCGAAACGACGGGCGAGTTGGCATCGGCACCCGCTATCCAGGCTATGAACTTGACGTCAATGGCACTATACACGCGTCCGGCGACCTGACCGCGGATGGCACCAAGTCGGCCGCGGTCGACACGCAGGATTACGGCCGGCGCAAGCTGTACGCGGTGGAAAGCCCTGGCGTGTGGTTCGAGGACTTTGGCACGGCTCAACTGATCGATGGGGAAGCGGTAGTGACACTCGAGCCAGTGTTTGCCCAGACGATCAATCTGACCGAGACCTACCACGTCTACCTCACCCCGCTGGGCGATTGCGCGCTGTACGTGGCGGATAAAGGCCCAACGACCTTTACTGTGCGCGCTATGGGCGGGCAGACGTGCAGCGTGGCCTTCGACTATCGCATCGTGGCCAGGCGGCTGGGCTATGAGGATACGCGCCTGGAAGCGGTTGAGACAAGCCAGGGGCACTAGGAGGTGCCACGTGAAAAAGAAATTTCTCACCAGTGGAAAAGCACCTCCTCTTTTGGCCTTGCTGGCCCTATCAGCCGTTCTGCTGCTAGGGGTCGCCCTCGCGCTGGCCCAACCCCAGGCCCTGGACATCGCCTGGTGGACGGTCGACGGCGGCGGAGAGCTGAGTGCAGGCGGGGACTATACGCTGACCGGCGCTTTTGGCCAGCCGGACGCCGGCGAATTGAGCGGCGGCACTTTTAGCCTAAGCGGTGGCTTTTGGGGTAGTAGTGAGCAGATCACCATTACCGACACTACCCCGCCAGCCGCTATCACCGACCTGGTCGCCAGCACCAGCAGCGGCCCAGGCAGCGTGGATCTGGGCTGGACGGCGACCGGCGACGACGGCATCACCGGCACGGCGTTTGCCTACGTCGTGCGCTACCACACCCAGCCCATCACCGGCACCAATTGGAGCAGCGCCACCGACGTGGCCGGCGAACCGGCCCCCCAGGCGGCCGGCACGGCCCAGGGGATGAGCGTCGGTGGGCTGGTGCCAGGCCGGACCTACTACTTTGCCATACAGGCGGCGGACGAAGGTAACAACTTGTCGGCCTTGTCCAACAGCCCGAGTGCGGCCGCCTCGCCTTTCTGCGGCACCGTCCTGGCCGACACGACCTGGACCCAATCCGCCAGCCCCTACGTCCTCACCTGCGACGTCACGATCGCAGAGGGAGTGACGGTGACGGTCGAGCCCGGCGTGGTGCTCAAGTTCGATAACCCTGACAGGCGACTTGACGTCAATGGCACGCTGTTGGCCGTGGGGACAAGCGTGAACCCCATCGTGTTCACGTCCTACAAGGACGACACCCACGGCAACGATACCAACGGCGACGGCTCTGCCTCCAGCCCGATGGCCGGTGATTGGCTTGGCATTTACTTTAACCCCTCCAGCCGTGGCAGCCTGCTTGAGCATGCCTGGATTGGCTATGCCGGCAACAGTTACTACCACTTACCTGCCCTCTCCATCTCCACCGGCGACGTGGCTATCCGCTACAGCGCGGTTCGCGACTCGGCCTCGCAGGGCATTTACCTGGAGCGGAGTTTCGGCGCCGAGATCAGCGCGTGCGATGTCAGATCCAACGGCGGCTACCCGCTGGCGCTGAACAACAGCTTGCCTGCCCTTTCCAGCAACACCTTCGAAAACGGTCAGGTCGTTGCCATCACCTCAGACATCACAGGCACAGGCACCTTGTCCGTCCCCGGCCAGTGGGACAATGGCTCTGCTGCCCCCTATTACCTCGATCATATCATGACCAAGGTCTACAATGACGCTTGGCCCATCACCTTGACTATTGAAGCTGGGGTCGAAGTGCGCGGCAGCGAGTGGCGTTCCTGGCTCAACTGTGGCGCGTCTTCGCTGCACGTCGGCCAAAATGCCGCCTTGAGGATCGCCGGCACGGCCGGCCAACCGGTCACCTTCACGCGGGCCGGAGAGACCGATCGCTGGGGCCACCTGGTCGTCGAGGCGAACGCCCGGGCGTCCGAGACCGTCATCGAGCACGCCGTCTTGGAATACGGCGACGCCCGGTATCACAATCCCGGCGGGGATTGCAGTTATTTCTATGGCGAGGCCTTGGAAATTTACGGCGGCTCGCCCACGATCAGCAACACGGCCATCCTGTCCAGCACCTACAACGGCATGACCTTGTGGGGGCAGGCCAACCCGACCATCAGCGAGGCCCAGTTTCGCTATCATGGCGAACGGGGTGTGGATATCCAAGAGTATGCCAATGCGACGATCGTCAATTCGGACTTGAGGGGCAACGGGGTCCAGGCCATCCGCTTTTCGGGCGGGCACGTGCCCAGTCTTTCCGGCAACACCTTTGGCGACGACCAGGTGATCGGCTTTGACACAGACATCACGCAGACGGCCAGCTTGCCGCTCCCGGGCTGGCGCGACAATGGCACGGTAGCGCCCTACGTCCTGGGCCGGTGGGATACGGTGGTCAGCTCCACCCATCCCATCACGCTGACGATCGCGCCCGGCGTAGAGATACGCGGCGGCCAAGACACACACGAGAGCACATGCAACGCCTCCAAGCTCGAGATCGGCCGCAACGCGGCCCTGGTGGCCGTGGGCACTCTCGCCCAGCCCATTACCTTTACCAGCGTTACGACCGATACGTGGTGGGGCTATCTTGCCCTGGGCGAGGATTCCAGGGCGTTTGATAGCCGTATAGAGCACGCCGTCTTTGAGCGCGGCGGTGCGGCCTGGCGCGCGCCCTACTGTAACCGGGACTATCTCGGCAGCCTGCGCGTGCACGGCGGATCACCCATCATCAGTGGCACCGTCTTTCAAAACGCCGGCTCGAGCGGCGTCTACGTGGACAACGCCACCCCCACCCTCCAAAACAACACGATCGTGAACAATGCCAACGCCGGGGTATACGCCACCAACGGTGCCCGGCCGCTCTTGCGCGCCAACGTCCTCGCCGGCAATGCCCAGTACGGCGTCCAAAACGCCGACCTGGCCACGACTGTCGATGCGCTGGGCAATTGGTGGGGGGCGCCGAGCGGCCCCCAGCACCCGACGCTCAATCCAGGTGGAGAAGGCAACCCCGTCAGCGACAACGTGCTGTTCGATCCGTGGATGGGGCAGCCCAAGGGTGAGATGCCGACGGGCGATTTGCTGCTCTCGCTGACCGGGCCAGGCACGGTCAGCCCCGGCCAGAGCGTGCAGTACGCCGTCTATTACGCCAACATGACCACCCAGACGCTCGAAAACGCGCTGATGATGCTGGCCTTGCCCTACAGCGCCGAGTACGTGAACAGCACGGGCGGCGGGGTGTTTTGGCCGGAGCGGCAGCAAGTTTTCTGGAAGCTGGGCGACCTGGCTCCAGGCGATTCTGGCCAGCTCGCGGTGGGGCTGCGCTTTTTGTGGGGCCTGCCCGGCGACCTCCGAGATGCAGCCACCGTCTTGTTGGGCGGCAGCAATCTGCCGGGCTGTCTCTTTGACGTCACCCCCTACCTGGCTTATGTGCCGAGGGAAATCCTGGGCGAGGCCAGCTTGAGCCAGGCCCAGGTGAACGCCGAGCGCTCGAGCTATCCCGACCTGGATACCCTCTACAGCCAGGCGCTGGGTGACGGCTTTGTCTTTGGCGCAGCCTCTCGCCTGGCAGCCAGCACGGGCGCGGTGATCACCCAGGTGGTCTTGCTCCAGCCGGATCAACACGCCGTGATGTACGTGCGCCGCCAGGGCAGCCAGGTGCGTGCGTCCACCTTTGGCCCAACGCTGTATGCCGTGCGTGACGCCAGGGGAGGCATGGAGTGGGATCTCCAGTTGAACCGCGTCGACTATTGGGGCAGTTGGGCGCCTGCCGCGAGTCTGCTTTCCGCCCGCGCGCCGGGCGGCTTGCTGGCGAGCGGCGAGTGCTTTTTCAACTGCATCAACGAGCACCTGCCGGCCTGGGTGGTGACCAACAAGATCAAGGCCATCGGCGTCATCGTTGACGCTGGCGAGTGCTATGACTGTATCCAGGGCGATTCCTCCGCGTGCGCCGACTGCGGCGCGGCCCTGTCGGGCGTCCCCGGCGTGGGCGAAAGCATCGACACGCTCCGGTGCGGATCGGACTGCCTGGCTGACCCCGACAGCCACATCTGCACCGAGGACAAGATCTCTTGCGAGGGATCGAGTCTTTTCTCGTGGATGGGCAGCAACAGTTACAAGATTGTGCGGTGCCGTAATGGTCACTATGACTCGCTGCCTGGCTATGTGCCATGCACCTATGGCGACAAGTGCGTGGAGGGCAAGGGCTGCGTCGACTGCGCCGAGCAGCCGTCTGTTTGTAAGCAGCAGACGACCCGCATCCACGTCGCGCTCGATCCCAACGCCAAGTACGGCCCAGGGGCTGACTTGCTGCCGGGCCAACGCCTGACCTACACCATCACCTACGAGAACGAGGGGGACGGCACGGCTTATGGTGTCTTTGTCGCCGACGAGCTGAGCCAGCACCTGGACGAAAGCAGCCTGGTGCTCGACGCGGGTGGTAAATTCCTGACCGGCACTCGCATCCTGGTGTGGCAAGTGGGAGATTTGTCTCCCAAGGGGCAGGCGGGCTCCAAGGGCCAGTTGTCCTTTAGCGTTCGCTTGAAGGACGACCTGCCTGGCGGCACGGTGATCGTCAATCAAGCCGTGGTACACTTCCCCAGCGTGCCGGAAAAGACGCCCACCAACCCGGTGGTCAACGTGGTTCATCCGGTGGTGGCTTTGCCCCAGCATCTAGAGACAGAGGCCGGCCAGGTGCTTGCCATCAGGCTGCAAGGGCTGGACGTGGGCGGCGCGCCGCTGAGCTATGCCATCCTGGACGAGCCTTTGCATGGGGAACTGGCCGGGATAGCGCCTCAACTGAGTTACACACCCGCCAGCACGTTTAGCGGCCTGGATCGCTTGAGCTTCCGCGCCAGCAACGGCGTCACCGACAGCCGGCCGGCCGAGGTGAACATCCGGGTGCTGCCCTGGCCGGGTGACACGGCTGCACCGGAGGTGTGGTGGGTCCGGCCCGAGGACGGGGCTGTCATCAGCGACGTCCTCGCCAGCCCCGTGCTGAGCGACACGGCCGGCCCCGTCTATGCGCCCTTCCTGCTGGCCCAGTTCTCGGAGGTGATCAGCGCTACGACACTAACAGCCAGCACGGTGCAGGTGATGGATAACAGTGGGCATACGCTGGCCATCGGCGTCAAGTACGACGAGACCGTCAACCAGGCCATCATCCTGCTGCGAGAGGCCCTGGGGCGAGACCGGCAGTATACCGTGTCGTTGGCGCACGGGATCGAGGACATGGCCGGCAACGGCCTGGCGGCCGGCTATACGTGGCGCTTTAGTACCGGCCAGATTGAGCCGCCGGGATATTCGATTTACCTGCCGGTGGTGATACGCCAATCATAGCCAGGGGTGTGAATGAAAAGGGTGTGACTAGAATCAGTTGGCTGTCTACGTAGGGGGGGCATGCCTCTGTGTCTGCCCTTACTCAACCAAATAAAGCCAATCTAAAATCTTGGCGTCCTTCGCGGTTCACGAAAAGCGCAACGGTTAGCCGCGCGCCGTATAGGCGAGCGTTTCACGCTGGGGACTAATTTCACGCTTTGGAGTTGAGGCTTTAGCCGGAGAAACCGCCTTCCAAAGGACGCAAAGCGAA
>JAFGFO010000297.1 GCA_016931085.1 Thermoflexales bacterium | reverse complement strand
CATTTTTAGTTACACAGAGCCTCACAGAGGGCACACAGAGACCCACTGAGGCTTTGAAAGGTTAAATCTTCTCTGTGAAACTCCGTGTTTTCTCTGTGCATCTCTGTGTAGTTATTCCGGCGCCTGGTACAGCTCGACCAGCACGCCGCCGGTGCTCTTGGGATGCACGAAGGCGTACAGCTTGCCGCCGGCGCCCAGGCGCGGCTCGGCGTCGATCAACTGCACGCCCTTGGCCGCCATATCGGCCAGCGCCTGGCGGATGTCATCCACTTCGAGGCAGATGTGATGAATGCCAGGCCCGCGCTTGGCCATCCACTTGGCGATGCCGCTGTCCTCAGTCACCGGCTTGACCAGCTCAATCTCGCTCTCACCCACCGGCAAGAAAGCGACGTCGACCGCCTGCTCCGGGACGTTGCGTACCTCGTGCACGTGCAGCCCCAGGACCTGCTCCCAAAAGCCGCAGGATTGGTCGAGGTTTTCGACGGCAACTGCGATATGATCAATGCGTTTAACAATCACAAATCCTCCTGTGTTCGGTGCTAGTACTTGGCCCGATACTCTCCCCACACCCCACGCAGGGTAGTGCAGATTTCGCCCAAGGTCACACCCTGGTCGACGGCCTCGATAAACAGCGGCATGAGCGCCGAGTTGCCGCCAGCAACTCCATCGGCGGCAGCAGCCGTCTCGACCTGGCTCAACAGCCGGCTGACGAGCTCGTCGTCACGCCCCGCCTTGAAGGTCGCCAGGCGCGCTTTTTGGGCCTGCTCGACGGCCGGGTCCACCTTCAGCCGCTCGATCTCGAGCGTCTCTTCGACCTGGAAAGCGTTCACGCCCACCACCGTCTGCTCGCCGCGGTCTATTGCTCGCTGGTATTCGTAGGCCGAGTTGGCGATCTCGGTCTGCACGTAGCCGCGCTCGATGGCGGCCAATGCCCCGCCCAGCTCATCGATCTTTTGGATGTATTCAGACGCCCGGCGCTCGATCTCACCGGTCAGGTGCTCGACAACATAGCTGCCTGCCAGCGGGTCGATCGTGTCGGCCACGCCGGATTCGTGGGCGATGATCTGCTGCGTGCGCAGCGCCACCTGGACGGCGCGCTCGGAGGGCAGGGCCAGCGCCTCGTCCATCGAGTTGGTGTGCAGGCTCTGCGTGCCGCCCAACACGGCCGCCAGGGCCTGCAGCGTCACGCGCACGACGTTGTTTTCGGGCTGCTGGGCAGTGAGCGTGCTGCCGCCGGTCTGGGTGTGAAAACGCAGCATCATCGAGCGGTCGTCTTGGGCGCCGAAACGCTCCTTCATAATGCGCGCCCACAGCCGCCGCGCGGCGCGGAACTTGGCCACCTCTTCCAGAAAGTTGTTGTGGGCGTTGAAAAAGAAGGTTAGTCTCGGCGCAAAGCCGTCGAGCCGCAAACCGGCGTCCAGCGCGGCCTGCACGTAAGCGATGCCGTTGGCCAGCGTAAAAGCCACCTCCTGCACCGCCGTGGCGCCGGCCTCGCGGATGTGGTAGCCGCTGATGCTGATGGTGTTCCACTGCGGCACGGCCTCGGCGCAATAGCGAAACACGTCGGTGATCAGGCGCAGGGCCGGCTTTGGGGGGAAGATATACGTGCCGCGCGCGGCGTATTCCTTCAATATATCATTTTGGAGCGTGCCGCGCAAATCCTGGGCCGCGACGCCCTGCCGGCGGGCGACGGCGACGTACATGGCCAACAAGATGGCCGCCGGGGCGTTGATCGTCATCGAGGTGGACACCTTGTCCAGCGGGATGCCGTCGAACAGCGTGGCCATGTCCTCAATCGAGCTGATCGCCACGCCCACCTTGCCCACCTCGCCCAATACCAGTGGGTCGTCGGAATCGTAGCCGATCTGGGTGGGCAGGTCAAAGGCCACCGACAGGCCGGTCTGGCCCTGTTCGAGCAGGAACTTGTAACGGCGATTGGACTCTTCGGCCGTGGCGTAACCGGCGTACTGGCGCATCGTCCACAGCCGGCCGCGGTACATCGTCGGCTGCACACCGCGCGTAAAGGGATACTCACCGGGGAAGCCTAACTGTTCCTCGTAATCGAGCGCCACCTCGTCCGGCACGTAGACGCGCTCGAGCGTTATGCCCGACGAGCTCGTAAACTCGGCCCTGCGCTCGGGCGATTTTTTCAACACCCGCGCCAATGGCCCGGCCTCCCACTCTTTTTTGGCATTACACAAATCAGTCATGGCTCTTTACCATCCTATTACGTCTTACTCTATCACCGCCAGCACCTGGCGCATTTCCACCGACTCGCCCTCCTTGACGGCGATCTGCTTGACGACGCCGGCCTGCTTGGCCTGCACCTCGTTTTGCATCTTCATCGCTTCGAGGATAAGCACCGTCTCGCCGGCCTCCACGCGCTCGCCTTCCCGCTTGAGGATCTTGATAATCAGGCCAGGCATGATGGCCGTGATAGCGCCGGCCTCGTCGCTGGGGGCGAGCTGGGCCGCTTTGACGACCGCCTTGGGTTCTTCCAAACCATCGATCTGGATGGGATAAGCGATACCGTCCACAGTGACCGATTTGTCGCCCAGCTCCACGATGTGGGGATTGCCTCCCACGCTGACAGTCTTGCCGTCAATATTCCAGGGAAACTCTTGGCCGTTGACCAACAAGATATCGCCTTTGCGCTCAATCTCGTAGGACACCCCTTCCAACACCAGCTTGAACTTGTTTACCATCGCTGCCACCCCTTGGCAATCCTGGCCCGGCTGGCTGCTTTCCACGGCGCGCCTGAGCCGCGCCCATCCCCGTCCCGGGAGGCTTTGCGGGCGACCACGCCATTTCGCTGGCCCCTGGCGTCGTGCTGCTGGAGCGCCATCGCGGCGATGGCCGCCACCATTTCCTCTCGGCCACCCATGCCCCTGGCACGCCGTTCGAGGAAGGGGCGGGCTATCTGCGGGAAGAGAGCGTAAGACAAGATATCCTCTTCGGATTTTGCCAGCTCGCCAAGCTCTTGCCTGGCCTTTTCCCAGCCAGGGCTGAGCATGTCGGCCGGGCGGCACGTGATCGGCTGCTCGTCGCCTATGGCCTTGCGCTGCACCTCGGGGTCGATCGGCGCCGGCGGTTTGCCGTAATAACCACGGATGTATTGCTTGACTTCCTCGGGGATCACCTTGTAACGCTCGCCCATGACCACGTTGAGTGTGGCCTGTGTGCCCACGATCTGGCTGGACGGCGTGACCAGCGGCGGGTAGCCCAAATCGCGGCGCACGCGCGGCACCTCATCCAGCACTTCGTAATAGCGATCCGCCGCACCCTGCTGCCGCAGTTGGCTGACCAGATTCGACAGCATGCCGCCCGGTATCTGGAACTGGAGCACGTTCACGTCCACGGCGCTGATACCGGCTTCAAAGCTGGCGTACTTTTTGCGAATTTCGGTCATCTGGCGCGCGATATCAGCCAGCAAGCTCAAATCGAGGCCGGTGTCACGCTCGGTGCCCTTCAGGCACGCCACCAGGGTCTCGGTCGGCGGCTGTGAAGTGGACAACGCGACCGCCGAGATGGCCGTATCGACCACGTCCACCCCGGCCTCGACGGCCTTGAGCAGGGCAGCCGTGCCCATGCCGCTGGTGTAGTGCGTGTGCAGTTGGACCGGCAGGCCCACATCCTTTTTGAGCGCTGCCACCAGCTCGTAGGCTGCGTAGGGTGTGATCAGGCCAGCCATGTCCTTGACGCAAATCGAATCTGCGCCCAGATCGGCCAGCTCGCGCCCCATCTTGACGAAACTGGGGATATCGTGCACCGGGCTGATCGTGTAGCAAATGGTCGCCTGCACGTGTCCCCCTTCGCGCCTGGCGATCTGCATGGCGAAGGCCATGTTGCGGATATCGTTGAGCGCGTCAAAGACACGAAACACGTCTATGCCGTTGCGCTTGGCCGCCACGACAAAGTGCTCGACGATATCGTCGGGATAATGCTTGTAGCCCACCACGTTCTGGCCGCGCAAGAGCATCTGGAAACGCGTGTTGGGCATGTGCTGCCGCAGTTTGTGGATGCGCTCCCAAGGGTCCTCACCCAAGAAGCGCATGGCGCTGTCAAACGTCGCCCCCCCCCACATCTCGACCGACCAATAGCCGACCCTGTCCAACTGGGCCGCGATGGGCAGCATATCGTCGGTACGCATGCGCGTGGCCAACAGCGACTGGTGCGCGTCGCGCAAGACTGTGTCACAAACCATCACTGGATTCTTGCTCATCCCACACCTCTACAAACGGGTTTCAGGTTTAAGGTTGCAGGTTTAAGGTTCTGCGCCATTCACTCTGTCATCTCTTGAGGTCCAAACATCTCTTTGGGCTTGATCATCAGCACCAGCGCCCCAAGGTCTGAGCTAGGGCTGTGGGTGGTGTAAGCGCGCACCACGGTGCTTTCGTTCTCCTTGAGCACGAGCGCCGGCCGGTTGAGGAGCTCGATCTTGATCTCGCCCTGCAGCACCAGGTACATCTCGTCGCGGGTGTGGCGGTGGGCGGGATAGCTGCCCTCGAAGCGCACGACGTACACGGCGTGATCGTTGACCTG
>JAFGFO010000296.1 GCA_016931085.1 Thermoflexales bacterium | reverse complement strand
TACGCCAAAGGCGTCCTGCGGATAGCCGCCGCGCCTGTGGCAGGTATGGAAACCTGCCCTACGGGCGTCTCTCCGACAAGCTCCTAGCGTCTTGGTCATAAAAGCCCCCGTTCAAGGATGTTGATTGGGATTGTCCACTGGCACGTTTTCAGCGGTGGCAGCCTGTACCAGCCGGTCGTCAGCGAAGAGAAAAACGGCGCTGGTGTCTATGTAGTACGTGTTCATGCACGGTCCTCTCGTTCTTCGATGATGATTTCCGACAATGGCTTGCCCACGCTGAACTTGTGCGCCAGCTCCGCCTGACGCTCAACCGGAATAGCGGCAAGTGAGACGGGCAGCGGCTCGACGGGCAATAACAAGCCGGCCTCTTCTAGGATGTGCATATCCAGGATACGTTCCTGTTGGGGCGATAACGTTTTGGGGCGAATCACGATGCCGGCCTCCCCCTTGATCGCTTCTAATTCTGTCGTCATCCACTCTTGAATTGCAGCACGGGGAATAAGCAATCCCTGCGAGGTCATCTGGGTAATCACTACTGTAGGCATTTTCCTGTTCCTTTAATTTTCTGTTTCCCATGGCTGTCTCAAAGTCAATCACCGTTTTGATCAGAACGCATACTTAACCAGCCTACGGCAAACGCTATGCGCAAAGCGCCGAAGCGACAGCCTACCAGCCAGCTTGTTAGCATGATACCATAGAACACTACAAAAAGTAAAGGCATGCTGTCAGTACCAGTATGCAGCGGCATGGCCCATATAGGCGCGCCAGCCCGCCAAACGGGTCGCACTTGGGCTTGAGACGAATTATGGATGCGCTTTGCGGCCATCAACGTTCCTCTCGTTCTTCAATAATCAGCTCAGAGCGTGGCCGTCCAACCCCCTGCCCTCTTTCAAGTGGAAAGGTCGTCATCGTTACATTCCTGTCTAAGCATTTCGACGGGCCGATTGTATCAGCGAAATAAAGGCTTCTTCCATGCGCGGTTGGACAGCGCGCAGGCTGCCCACCTGCACGCCGGCTTCGAGCAAGGCTGTTCTCAGTTCCGGCAGGCGCCGGTTCGCGTCGTCCACGAACACGTGCAGCAAATCGCCATAGATTTGCACCTCGGCCACCTCTGGCTGGCCGGCTAACACCTGCCGGGCCAGCTTGATCGGCTCTGCCTTTAGCTCGATCATTTGCCCCTTGACCATCGCCTTGATAGCGGCCGGCGTGCCACATTCGATCAGCTCACCCCTGAACAACAGACCGACCCGCTTGCAGCGCTCGGCTTCATCCATATACGGCGTGCTGACGACGATCGTCGTGCCGGAAATGTGCAGATCGGTCAGGATGTCCCAGAACTCGCGGCGGCTGACCGGGTCCACCCCGGTCGTCGGCTCGTCCAACAGCAGGACGTCGGGTTGGTGGATGAGCGTGCAAGCCAGCGCCAGTTTTTTCTGCATGCCGCCCGAGAGCTGCCCGGCGCGCCGGGTCGTGAACTGCTCCAGGTGAGCAAAAGCCAGCAAGCGCTCGATACGCGGCTGCCGCTGGCTGCCATTCACGCCAAAGATGTCGGCAAAAAAATTGAGGTTTTCCAGCACGTTCAGGTCAGCGTACAGGCTAAAGCGCTGGGGCATGTAACCCACGTGGGCGCGGATGGACTCGGCCTGCTTGACGCTGTCAAAATCATTGACGCGCACGTGTCCCCGGCTGGGGCGCATCACGGCTGCCATCAGGCGCAGGGCCGTCGTCTTGCCCGCGCCGTCCGGCCCCACCAGGCCAAAGATTTCGCCGCGCTCGATGCACAGGTCCAGCTCGCGCAGGGCGGTCGTTTTCTTAAAAGTGCGCGTCAGCTTGTCCGCGCAGATGATGGCTTTGTCAGACACATTCATTCCACCACAATCACCGCCGGCACATAGACCCACGAGTCCACGCCAAACGGCTGGCCGGCTTGATCAGTATACCACAATCCGGAAGACGTGCCACCGTCCAGGTTGAGCGCAGTGTCCAGGTCAAGGTCAGACGCGGCCAGGAAGGCCGACAAGGTCTTGAGCGAAAAGAGGGGCTGTGCGCTTAGCAGGAAGACGATGCGCCCGGCGCGATCCTGCCCCACCACCGTGCGCCGCGCTAGCTTGCCATCATCCTCCGTCACGGCTTGAAATCCGCCCGGCTGCACGAGCATGGGGAAGGCCTGGACCGCCTGCTCGAGCGGCTCGGACGGGGAATAGGGGGAAGCAGCCAGCGAGCGCACTTCCACCTGCCCGTCATGTACTGCAAACATGCCGCCAAAGCCCACGTAGGATTGCTCGCTGCGCGCGCCGTCGCTGACGACGAGCGCCGTGGCCGCCTTTTCCGGCGTAAAGTAGCCGCCGTTCACGACCAGGCGGGGGTGGGCGGCGTCGAGCCAGCCGCGCACGGTGCGCTGGCTGCTTGGGGCGTACAGCACGCGAAAGTGAGCTTGGGCCGGGTCGACGCGGGCGAGCCACAGCCGGTCACCCAGGCCCTCCACCTGCACGTACAAGCGGCGCACCTCCAACCCGCCGCCGAGCGACTGCCAGCCGGTGTCGACGGGTTCAGGCGAAGGGGTGGGAGGGACAGGCGTCGCCACAGCGGCCGTGGGCGGCGGCGTGGCCGTGGGAGGCAAGGGCGGTGGGCTGCAGGCCGAGACGGCGAGCAGAAGGGGCAGGAGGAGGACCCTCAGGGATTGGGCTATCCACCTTCCCGAAAGCGGCGACCTGCGGTCGCTTGAGCTTTCGGGAAGGTAGCTACGAACCCTTAGGGTTCGTAAAAATATTACTTCCGGCACTTGCCTGTGTTTTTGCCGCAGAATGACGGAGACTATTCTTTTACGGACCCTTA
>JAFGFO010000295.1 GCA_016931085.1 Thermoflexales bacterium | reverse complement strand
CGATCGAGAGCTGAATTTGCCAACAAAATCGCAACAAAACTGCTACAAAACGCTAACGGTAGGGCAGGCCATATTGCGTTATACTAGGCTGTGCATAGCTAACTGCTCAGCCTGGTGTGTTTTTAGTTACACAGAGCCTCACAGAGGGCGCAGAGATGCACAGAGGCATTAAAAGGTTTGGGCTTTTCTGCCAAACAAGCTGTGTTCGCTGTGTGTATCTGATCTGAGTGGTTGGGTGCATCGCTCGCAAAGCTTTTGTTCAGAATAGGGAGGGATAGATGCAAAAGCCACAACATGACTTGCGCGAGGCTGGAGCGGGTCAGATGGACACGCTCAAAACTGCCTTTGTCAGGAACGTCGAGCACGAGTTGCGTACGCCTTTGGCCATCATGCAGGGGTACGCCGAGTTATTGCGCAATGAAGAACTGGGCTGCCTGGCGCCCGAGCAGAAGCAGGCCATGTGCGTCATTGTCGACCGTGCTTACGAGATGCGAACACTGGTGGAGCGCATCGGGATCATTCTGTCGGTAGAAGGGCACTCCGGCATTTCGGCGCCGGTTTCTGTGGGTGAACTGGCCGTGGAGCTGGTCAAGGAGCAGCAGCCGGCCGCCGGGCGCGCCGGCCTGGTGCTGGAAAGCCATGTGGAGCCGGATGTGCCGACAGTGAGGGGTGATCCCTACCAGTTGCGCCATGCTTTTGAGTGCCTGGTCGAAAATGCGATCAAGTTCACACCGGATGGTGGCCGGGTTGGGGTTCACGTCTACCAGCAGCCCGAGCAGGTGTGTTTTGCTGTCAGTGATACGGGCATCGGTATTTCGGAGGATAAAGTGTCCAGGCTCTTTAGCGGTTTTTACCAGGTGGATGGCTCGACCACGCGTGCGTATGGCGGCATCGGGCTGGGCTTGACGGTAGCCAAGACGGTCGTCGAGGCGCACGCCGGCCATATCGACGTGCACAGCCAGCCCGGCGTAGGCAGCCGATTCACAATCGCTTTGCCAGTCATGGCGAAGGGAGAGGACGTGGACCAGCCAGGTGAGGCGCCTGGCAGCGAGCTGCGCAAGCAGCGCATCCTGGTTGTAGACGACGAAGAAATCGTGCGGATGACCTTGCGCGGCGGCCTGGAGCGCATGCCTGATTGCGACGTGATCGTGGCTGCCGGCGGTGAAGAGGCGCTGCACTTGTTTGAGAAACAGAGCTTTGATTTGCTCATCACCGATTACAAGATGCCGGGCATCGATGGGCGGACGCTGGCGGAACACGTCCGCCAACTCTACCCGGCCACGGTGATTATTATGCTGACCGCCTACAGCAGCGAAGATTTGCTCGAGTGGGCGGCGCGCGCTTCCGTCCACAGTATTTTGGACAAACCGGCCAAGCTGGCCACCGTTCGCGCGGCAGCCGCCAAGGCGCTGAAGCGTGAGGCGTGAGGCGTGAAACGTAAAGGGGAAGTATGCAAGACGATTCGGTTAAAACTGGTGCGAGAAACCTGGCGACTTTCCGGCTCGATCGCCAAACGTGTGCTTTGCCCATTGAAGCGGTTGTACAGGTCATCGAGATGGTCAAGATCACCCCTCTCCCCAGGGTGAGCCGCTCGATAGAAGGGGTCATCAACTTTCATGGCAGCGTGATTCCAGTGGTCAACCTGCGCCGCCATATTGGACTGTCGGAGACTGGCTTTCAATTGGGCAACCATATCATCCTTGTGCAAGCCGGCGAGCGCAAAGTGGGCTTGATCGTCGACGAGGTGATCGACGTGTTGACTCTCCCGGTCGATCACGTGATCCGCCCGACCGACATTTTGCCGGACGGCTTGAACGACACGCCGCTCTTGCGCGGGTTGGTCCAGACCCAGGATGAGACCATATTGCTGCTCGATCTCGATCATCTCTTTGCGTCGCAGCAGGCACATGCCCTGGCTCAGGTTGTGGAGGCGCTGCCCGAGTTAAGCAGTCTAGCGCTGCAAGAATCACTCCAGAAAGCGCAAGCCGAGATAAATGGCTGTCTGCCTGCTCCCGTTGCTCCTCAGCCGGCTAAGAAGCGCGGCACACGCCGCTCAAGCGCCAAGCGCAAGAGCCCCCCACCTTCGCCGGCCGAGTCTCAGCCGGCCTCCGGCGAGACAGGGGAGACTGAAGCGTGAATTGTGTTGCAAACTCCCGAAGCACTGTTTTGCAGATGTCTGGTGACTCGAGGGCTCGGAGGGATAAGGATGTCCCCTCTCTGGGGTATGGCGATTACGTGCGCTTTGGCAAGTTGCTGCTAGACCGGTGTGGCTTGTATTTTTCCGATCGACGCCGGCCCGAGCTAGAGTTGGGTATACGCCATGCCTTTGCGGTGTCAACCTGCGCCAACATAGACGAGTATTTCCAGTTGTTGCAGGATCCCCAGACCGGGCTGGTTGAGATGGACCAGTTGATCAATGCCGTCACCGTCAGCGAAACGCACTTTTTCCGCGACAGCGCCCAGTTCGACGCACTTTACTATCACGTGCTGCCTCAAATCATCGAGCGCCGGCGCCCTCTGCGCACGCTGCGTATCTGGAGCGCCGGCTGTGCCAGTGGCGAGGAACCCTATTCAATCGCTATGGTGCTGCGCGAGTTGCTGCCAGACGTGGACGAGTGGTCCATCACCATCCTGGGCACGGATATCAACACGCAAGCGATCGAGCGTGCCCGCCGGGCCATCTATGGAGGGTGGGCCTTCCGCGAGGCGCGCGCCAAGCAGTGGCGGCCGCGTTACTTTACTCCCTGGCGGGGCAGCGACCCGGTGTATACCAGCGCGACTTCGGCCCGCTACGAATTGTCGCCCGAGATTCGTCGCATGGTGACTTTCGACCGGCTCAACCTGGCCGAATCGACTTACCCCTCTTACCAGAGCAATACCATGTTGATGGACCTGGTGTTGTGCCGCAACGTGACCATTTACTTTAACCAGGTGATTACACAGCAAGTCGTCGATCGCTTTTATCAGGCCCTGGTGGATGGCGGTTGGTTAGTGGTGGGACACTCAGAGCCTTCGCTCGAAACCTACCGCCACTTCCAGGTGTGTAATCTTCCGGATACTATTTTGTACCGACGTATTTACCAGCCAGAGGCAAAGCTGTCTGCCTGGCCGGCTACGCCAGCCTTCCCCTCAACCGTGCCTGCCCCGACCAGCGGCGTGGCACAAGTCGTATCCCCCCCATCGGCTGTCCCAGGTGTGGAGATCGTGCCGCTCTCTTCCCCCCCGGCGGCCGCTTCGTTTATTCCCCCCGCACTTCCGCTCATGGACGAGGGTGACCCGCTCGGTCACGCCCAAGAATTGATCGAGTATGGACGTTCGGAAGAGGCCCGAGAGCTGCTTGTGAAATTTGCCCAATCAAGACCAGGCTATGCGCTAGCTTATGTGTTGTTAGGTCAGGCCTGCGCTAACCTGGGGCGCTGGCAGGAGGCTGAAGAATGGTGCCGGAAGGCAACCGATCTGGACAAGTTGACGCTAGATGCTTATTATACGCTCTCCTTGGTCCTGCAGCACCAGGGCAAGCTCGGCCAGGCCATCGATTCCATGAAAAAAGTCGTCTATATCGATCGCACGTATGTGCTGGGACATTTTGGCCTGGCTAATCTCTATCACGAGAATAGCCAGTT
>JAFGFO010000294.1 GCA_016931085.1 Thermoflexales bacterium | reverse complement strand
GCGGATGATGAATTCAGCTTTGACCAGGTCAACTTGATGGAAGATTTTCTGGTCATCCAGGCCAGCATCAGCCACAAAACGGAGCTTAGCGTGTGGAAACAAGGCGCGGGTGATGCGTATCGCCCGGTAAATCTCGTGATTCTCACTCAAAAAGTCAGCCGTCCTATACGAGAACCAGTTGGCATAGGTCACGACTGGCTCTGGCAAATTGACCACCGTGGCCGTCATGGCTGGATAGCCCGGCGTCAAGCGTTTCTGCCCCTGCGGGCCAGGTGGCGTGCTTTTCATCACCGTCGAGACTCCCTCCAGCTTCTTGGTGTATGGCGTTTCAAAATTGACGGGGTCCAGCCCGACCACCAAATGCGAGGGAGCGTGTTCTTCAACAACGCGCTGAGCAATCCCATACACTCCCTTCATCAAGTCGCGATGGCTAAAGCGTTTGTTCCACACAAACCGATACAGTCGCTTGGCCATAGGCCAAATGGTCTCATCCTCCCTCGCAACGCCGCGCGCCATTTGGGTCACAAGTGGCGATTGCCCACCGATCACACCCTGCACGGCCAGCTTCACCACTTCTCGCAGCCGTTTCTCCGGCAAGTGCTCGCACACTGGCTCCAAAAAGATGTTCAGTGCTTCACTCAGCTCTGTCATAGGCAAGTTGTCAATTACGTCATTTTGCAGTATGCTATCCATCATTCCGCCCTCCGCAATGGTTTGGTTGTTTTGCACTTCCAAGCATACTGCGTTGGGCGGTTTTTTTCAAGCTTTAGGTAACATGTGGGTAATCACCAATTCCGATGGTATTGACTTCGTTCCCGATGATATATTGTGGGCCGTGAAAGCCACTCAACCAAATGCCTCTATACTGGCCGAATTCCTGGTGCTTGTCGGTGCCGACGACGCGATTGCGAAACAAGGTGTTGTCCGGCCCATTTTGGCCCCACACATTATCCACGTTGGCCCAACCGACGACGTTGCCCTCGTAGAGATTGAGAAAGGGATAATGGCCGTGGACTGAAATGGCCGGCTTGTCCCAGCCATCGTCCGAGTAGCTCTTGCCGGCATAGTTATAGCCAAACACACAGCCGTTTGTGCCAATCTGCATGATCATGGCGTGCCGCAGCTCGTTGAAAATGTTGTTCTCGACCAATATGGAGGTGACGTGCCGCCCCAGGCTGACGCCATAGCCTTCCCCCCCGTCACCTTTGCTCTCGGCATCGTGAATGTACGAGTCCCTGATTTCAAGGTACAAGGACTCGCCGATTGCGAAATGGTACCGTTCAGTCCACTCGCTCTCTACCCGGCGCACCCAACACGAGGCCGCCCGGCGGATCGAGACACTGCTGTCGTCCTCGTCGGTCCCCGAGCTGAGCCTTTTCAGATGCAGGTCCTCAATGCCCACCTGTTCCACGTAGCGAATCGGGCGAATGAGCGGGTTCAGGCTAAAGTCGATGTGCAGCGCCGGGGCGATGGTCAGCGTATTCCCGCTGATCGCCACGATCTTGACCATCTGCCCCACCGCGTCTGCTCCCCAACTGGCTTTGGGAGGCACGATGTCGTCTTGTTGCAACTCACCACCTTGACCGACGCTAAAGCCAGAAGCGTCGGAAACGACGATCTGGGTGGAGCCTTTCGCCCCGCCGCCTGAAACGCTGACGAAACCCCCTGCCACAGAACCTTCCATCCGCAGACACCCATAGGCGTTGCGACATTCCAGGTGGCTCAGCTTGTATCCCTCACCTCTCAACACAATTCCCGATTTCAACCTCAGTTGGGACTGGATGCGGTAGGTCCCGGCCGGGAAGAAAATCACGGCCGGGTTGGACGCGCCGTCAATGGCGGCCTGAATGGCCCCGGCGTCATCGGTGACCCCATCTCCCACTGCGCCGGCAGCGCGAACGTCGACGATGGGGCCAGGCACGTCTGGGATCTCCCCCGGATAGCCAGCCTGGCTCCAATCGGCGTAGGCCGGTTGGGGCGCTGCGGCTGGCGAAAAACGTGCCGGCGACTGATCCTTGGCGGCAGCAACGCTCGAGGCCGCCAGTAAGGCTACCACGAGAACCAACCCGAAAAGCTTGAGAGTCTTCATGTTTTCCTACTTCGAAAATCAGCCTACTTGTTCGAGGCGGACACCAATTCGCCGCTCCTCACGTGCCGGATTGTGATCCGGCACAAGCATTACCCCCACGAGGTTCTATTCTAAATGATACACCGAGCTGGCCGCCGCCATTCTCAAAACAGTCTTTTTTTTCTCACTTGTCTAGCCGTTTGCGAGCGGCGAGAGCCGCCCCAGCGGCCGATACGAGGCCCACGAGAGCCCACACAGATGACTGCCCGCTGCGCACGTTCAGCCCGCGCAGACCGACCGCCGTGGGTGTACCAGTATCATCCGCGATCAAAAAGTGAGAAAAGCCGGGCGTGTCTGCCTCGGCATATGTATACAGGCCCAGGGCACCGTCGCTGGGATTCGCCAACTTGACCCAGCCCGGTGCGACGTAGCGATAGACGCGCGGGGTGGTAATGTTGTCGCTCAACTCGTCGGTGAAGGCCCACAAACATATCCTGGCTGCCGCGTCACGCTCAGCCGTGATCTCAACGTTGCGTGACAAGTCGGCGCCCGCCTGCACGCTGACGGTGACTTGACCCAGGTCGTTGGCCGTGTCAAGCTCCACGCCACGGTAGCGAATTGTACCCCGGCCATCGCCTATCTCCAAGAATACGACACGACCATTGTTCACAGTGCGGGTCTGTCGCAGCACGCCCTGGTTGATGATGGTGTCAACCACGGTCAGCGTGACACCCTCAGGGATGACGAGGGTCGCGCCGGCCTCGATCACCAGCCGGTAGCACTGGGCATCGGCGTCTAGTGTGACGGTGGTACCGGCCGCGATGGTCGCGGCGTCGTTCGCCCCCGGCAGCGCGCCGCTGTCCCAGGTGCCGGCCGTGTGCCAATTGCCGTCCGCCTGGGACACGTGATAACTCCCCGACACGCCATCCCAGCCGGCGGCGCGCGCCAGCATCCACCACATGGCCTTGCCCAGTCGCAGGCAGCCCGCTTCGCCAATGTGGCAACTACCCGAATTCAAGCTGTCGTAATATTCGCCGTCGTTATCGGGATGAATGAGCGGAAAGGCCTTGGGCTCCACGGGATGCCCATCCCAGGTCGTAGTCTGCAGGACGCCGGCATCGTTGTACGCGAGGATGTCGGCGTAATCCAGGAGCACCCCCCCATTCGTGCGGACGTAATTCCTCAGGTATTCGTGCTTCAGGTGCCGTTGATAGCCGCTTTCACCCTCGTTGCTTATGCCGGTCGAATCATCAACTGGCCCGGTTGTGAAAAAGCACAGTGTATTGGGGTCGTGGGCGTCAATTTCGCGCACGGCATCGATATAGTCCTGCATATTGACAAGATTGGGCTTGGCGCCGCCTGGATCTATCAAGACCGTATCCCCGTCGTCCAGTCCCCACCGGCCAGCGTCGGCAAAGCTCGTCCCGTTCCAATACCGGCTTTGCCCGCCCCAGCGACAGCCGTACACCGGGTCTATGGTTCCACCGGTCCCAGAGACCATGTCCCAACACCAGGCGAAGCAGAGGGCGTGAACCGGATTCGCCCCGGCGCCATTACAATACGTGATGTTGGTTTTGACGTTCTCGATGGCCCAGCGGGTTGTCCAGAAATGCTCTTCGCCGACACCAGCTCTGTTCCACGCAATGCCATCACTGGTCAAAGGATCGTCGTACCACCAATGCCTGGTCACTCTCAGCTTGGTATCGGTAGGTGGAGGAGGGGTATCTGGGTAGGACCGGCCTTCACCTGGAAAATTGGGATTGGCGGCCGCCACCAGGTTCACCCCACAGCGGTAGGCGCCAGAATGAGACAAGCCCAGGGCCTGCACCCACATTGTCTTGACGATGTCGATGTAGTGTTGTGGAATGTGGATGTATTGATCGACGATGGTGTGATCGGCGATGATGGGACCGCGCGCAGCGATGCTTGCTTTCTTGATCGTAGGCGCCGCCTGCATCTGCTTGGGAAGCGAGCCAGGCAGCCAGCGAGTTGGAAGGAGCAGGCCGGCCAACACGGTGGACGTTCCCGCCAAAAACTGGCGGCGGGTCAGGACAAGTTCCGATATTTTTGTAGACATATTTCTCCTGTCCACATAGCGTCAGAAGTTGCTAGGAAACAACATTTTCCAATCAGTACACCTACCTTCATTATATGCCAAGTCGATCGCTGCCATTCTCAAAAAAAGCCTTTTTTTCTCACTTGTGGCTTACTGTGTTATAATTCTCTTGTGGACATTTTTGCCGGAGGCTTTTTATAGAGTATACACCATGCCTGGCAAAGTCAGAAAATCGAGAACGTCAGACGAAAAAGCTATTGCTGATCGCGGCCTGGATGCCTTTACGCGCCAGCTCGAACAGGCGCTGGATAATGTTACCGACCCTGCCTGGTTGGGTGAGAACTCGCCCTTGGCCTCGCCCTATTTCCTGGGAGCACGTCTCAGGGGCGAGCAGGTGACCGCCGCCGAACGGGGACATGTGCTGCAAAAAATGCTGCGACAGGCCGTCGATTTGCTCGCCAGGCAGGATGAGGAGAGCGCTTATTACGCCCATCTGCTCGATCTAGGCTTTTTCCGGGGGCGGCCGTGGCTTGAGGTGGCCAGCACGCTTCATATCTCTTCTGCCTCTTATTATCGCCACCGTGACAAAGCCATCCAACAATTAGAAGACACCCTGATCAGCCAGGTCAACCCATTACTTTACCTGGATTCTCCCCCGGCCCACGATGGGCTTTTTGGCCGCCAGGATGTAACAGCCCATTGCATGCGGGCGCTGCAGGAGGGGCAAACGGTCGCCTTGACCGGCCCAGGTGGGGTGGGCAAAACGACCTTGGGGGCTCACCTGGTCACTGTCCTTGCGCCACAGCCAGCCTTTTGGTTTACCCTGCGTCCCGGTCTCAACGATCACCTGAGCAGTCTTTTATTTTCACTGGGCTACTTTTTGCACACCAATGGCGCTTCGAGCCTGTGGCGGCAGCTCGTGGCCGATGTGAGCCAGGTGAAGATCGAGGTTGCCCACGGCCTAAGCCGGCACGACCTGTGCCAATTACATCCGCTCCTGTGCTTTGACGAAGTGGACCTACTGCAACCGGCGGACATTGAGGCCCATGCCCAGCTTGTTTCCTTCTTGGAAAGCTTGCGCGGCCTTTCCCCCCTCCTCCTCATCGGCCAGCAGCCACTCATCGAGGCTGACCTCCAGCGCGCCCTAGACGGTCTATCCTCGTCCGCCATCGACCAGATGTTGGCGCAAGCCGCTATTCGCCTCTCGGCCGGCGACCTGGCCCGCCTGCAGGCCTATACCCATGGCAGCCCGCGCCTCATCGAGCTGTTCATCGCCTTGCACCGATCTGGCGAACCCTTGGCAGACGCTTTACAACGCATCCCGGCTTCTCCTTCGCTCGAGTTCATGTTGGACCGTATATGCCGCCGCATGGACGAAAATGAGCGCCTGCTGTTGAGCTTCTTGTCTGTCTTTCGCCGCTCCACCCCACGCGATGCCTGGCGGAATCACCAGCCGGCCTTGGATAACTTGATCGAGCGGCGGCTGGTACACGCCGATCATCGCGATGGTGTATACGTCCTGCCAGCCTTTAAAGGCGTGCTCTACCATTGGCTTTCGCCCGAAGACAGGCAGAACCTGCACAGCCGTGCGGCCGCCATTCGCGCTGATCGAGGAGAGTACACTGCCGCAGCTTACCACTACCTGGAAGGCCGCCAGCCTTCCGTAGCTGTCCGATTGTGGTACCACCACCAACGACGGGAAATCAACCAGGGACACGCCAAAGAGGCCTTGGCCCTGTTCGAAAGTCTCTCCAAGCAAGAATTACGCGGGCAGGACAGGGAAAAACTCGTCTTGCTGCGCGCTGAATTGTTCAAATTGTCTGGCAAGTACGACCAGGCTCGCCACGACTTGCGCTCGACCTTGTGGCGAACACCCATGTTCAAAGCTCGCGCCAGGCAACTGGAGGGCGACGTTGCAGAAGTTGGCGGCCAGCTCGAGCAGGCCCTGGCTGCCTACCGCGAGGGGCTGGAGACGACCGAGGCGTTGGCAGAGGGTCAAGTCGCGCATTTCCACAAAAACCTGGGCTGGGTGTACATGTGCCAACAAGAGCTTGACCAGGCCTGGCGCGAGGCGCTGCTGGCGCGCTACGAAGTGGAAAACTTGCAAGGGCAGATCCAATACCGCATGGGCCACTACGAGCAGGCCGGCCAGCATTACCTGGACGCCCTAAAGTTTGCTCAAGAGATCAAGCACACCCGGGGTGAAGCCAAGGTTCGCAAGAACCTGGCTGCCTTGCTGGCCCGCCAAGGTAACTTTGAACAAGCCGAGAAGCATTGGCAGAAAGCCAAGCAATATTTTGAACGCATCGGCGATTTGACCAACCTGGCCAGTATCCAGGCTAACCAGGCATTCATGTACAACCTGGCCGGGCGGCCCCAGGCAGTCATCCCGCCGGCCCAAAAAGCCCTGGCCCTGTTCGAGCGCCTGAACCAATCGTATGGCATCGCCGTCGCCGCCCAAAACATGGCCGAGGCCTACCAACTGCTAGGCGAGCTGGAGACGGCTGAGCATTTTGCCATGCGAGTCATCCAACAAGAAGAGGCTGCAACTCTGCCCGATGGCTTTCGCGTGTTGGGGGAAATAAAGCTGGCCCAGGGCCAGTTCCAGAACGCCTATGAGCTTATCCAGCAATCCATCCAACTGGCTCACCAGAACCAGGATAGATTTCTAGAGGCATACGCCTGGCGCTCGCTGGGGCGGGTCTACCTGGCCCAGCAAAATGCGCCGGCGGCCAGGGAAGCGTTAGACCAGGCCATCGAATTATTCACCTGCCTGGGGTTGCCCCAAGAAGTAGAAAAAACCAGGCTGGAGTAAGATGCGTGGTCTCCTCTGCCCACCATTATTCCTGGCAGCTTGGACACACATAGCACGCTCCTCCCAGATACTGGAGCTTTTCTATGGCGCCCCCACATTCAGGGCAGGGACGGGAGAGCGCGTTCTTGTCCATCAGGCGAACGTAGCCGCCCGGATGGTTGTGCAGGTCATATTCGTCGTACCGGCCCCCCTTGTCTATGACCTCACGAACCGTGTTGACGATGGCACGGTGCAGGGCTTTTCTCTGGGCAGTGCTCAGATCAGCAATCGAATGCTTGGGATGAAGACGAGCCCGGAAAAGGATGTCTTGAGCGATCGCATTGCCCAGCCCTGGAATCATTTGATCCTGTGTCAATAACGCCTTGGCGCTGCGCTTCTCTCCTGCCAGCTCTTCCACGAGGGCGCAAAAATAATCAAAGCTGAAGCCAGGCTCTATGGGCGTCGTCCTCATTCCCTTGACGTACTGCCTGTTTTGCTCTTCTCCCTTCTCGTACAGTTCGGCGGCTCCCCACATCTGGGTGAGCGCGGTGAGAAAAGAGCCATCTTCAAATGTCATGTACAGGTGATACTTGTTCGGCGTCTTTGAGCCTGGGGGGTGATACAGCAGCTTGCCCCCCCATTCGCCTAGCAAAAACACATAGCCAGGCTCAAATGGGACGAAGAGCCATCTCCCTTTCGCCTGGGCTTGCCCAAGCGTCTTGCCTCTTGTCAACTGCTCGAACTCGTCGTGGCTTCTATTGTACCAGACGAACTTGTGGGGGCTGTTCCCCAACTGTCCTCTTTGTATCGTCTTTCCTTTCAGCGTATCATTCATTTGCTTGGCCAAAACCACACACTCGGGCAACTCGTACATGTCTAACCTCCTTAAGGCTCTTGAGCGCGATAGGCATAGAGCGCCTGGCCTGTTTGGGCAATGTAGAGAAAGCCATTGGCGACCGTGAGCCAGCCGCCGTGAGATGTTTGCCATTCGAGATCGTGCGTGCTTCTACCGAGCACGTAGGTAGTTGCCGTGGACGCCACGTAGACGTGATTGCCGGCGACGAGCGGGGCATTTGTGAGCTGGCCGTCCCCGCTGAAGCTCCACAGCAGCACACCATCGGCGAGACGCCGGGCTTCTAGCGTTCCCCCACTCAGCGCGTAGACGACGCCATCGGCGACGGCTGGGAATGCCCGATCGTAATCGCCGCCCGACGACCATTTAACCTGGCGCGCTTCCAGGTCAATGGCGTACAAGCGGCCCGAGTCCACCACCAACGCGATCTGACCTGCGATCACTGGTGTTGTGTCTGCGCCTCCAAACCCATACAGGACGGGACCTGGTCTCAGGCTCCAGACGACAAGTCCAGTAGCCGGGTCGTGAGATCTAAAATTGTAGTTTACCCAGGTATACAACCGTCCGTGTGCATAAGCCGGCGTCCACTCAGCTTCTTGCTCGAGACCCAAGAACCAAAGTTGCGCACCGTTGCCGGCGTTATAGCCGTACATGCCGCCGTAATAACCGCCGTTCACATACACTGCACCGTCGATGACGAGCGGGGCAAAGTAGAGCTCCCATTGAGCCGAGAAGGGAGACTGCCAATTTTGCCGGCCGGTATACAGATCGAGACAGAATAAATACGAGTCCTGACCATGATTACCCTCCTGGACGTAGACGGCGCCATAGGCGCTCGTTGGGGGATTGACCGAAAATTTGTCGTAAAACGTTCTGCGCCACAGCTCACGCCCATTGTTTGCATCCAACGCGATGACTGCCTTGATCGCCTGGGAGCCCTCGTGTGAAACGGCCAACACGCCATCCGCAACAGCAGCCTGTCTCAATTCAAGGCTCAAATTGGATGGCAGAGCGAGTGTCCAGGCCAGGGCGTAGCGCGAAGCACCTGGGTCTTGGCTGTTATACCCGCTGTGCGCCGCGTCATAGCCCAAGGTGGGCCAATCAGCGCTCAGGGCCGTTCTCTGGCGGCCGGCCGACACAAGCGGGAGAAAAGTATAGTGAGGCAGCGCCCGCCAGCTTCCCACAGATACCTCGTCAATCCAAACCGGCGCAACAGTGTCACTCAATTCAAAGGACAGCGTTATGCTCTGACCTGCATAGGCGGACAGGTCGGTCCAAGCGTGCACCCATCCTTCTGTCGCCGCGCCTGTAGAGAGTACACTCGTGCTCGTTATGCCCACTATCCACACCGAGAATACACCCTGCAAGTCCTGGGGGATATTGTACATGAACGAAAGGGTAGGCTCGTGCATAGCCTGTCCAAGCGCTACTGTTTGCGTCACGACGTAAGGCAAGACCAGCGTGCCTGTTGCCGGTGAGACAAGCTTCAACGCGTAAGCGCCACTGTGCGGCATCCCGGCGTCGGCGTGTGCGCCGTTGCCGGCTATGGACCATTCGCCCAGGCTGCCGGCCTCGAAGCCACCATTACGGACGGCGTCGTCCTGGGGAGGGAGAAACAAGTCCAGGCTCATATCCCTCGTGATGTCGAGCGTCATCGGCGGCAGTATTCCGTAACCGGCCGCCGAGGCTTGCAGGGCATAATGGCCAGCTTGGTCCAAGTAGAGATTATCTCGCCCGAAAATGGGAGAACTCTCAACACAAGGCGCGCTTGGCGCGAGATCCAGCCTGGGCCTCATAACCGGATCGCCTCGGTTATTTCTCGTCGTGACCGATACCACCTGCGAATAAAACGAGAGGCTCGCCTGAGGCGTGGGTTGCCAAGGCTCGGTGTGCCCGGCCAGGTCGCGCGCCTGGCTGCGAAAGGAGTAAGTGCGTCCAGCTATTCCTGTAAAAACAGCTTGAGTGTGTGTCACTGTGTCCTTCCACACCGTCCAATTGCCGCTGTCGCCCTCGCGCACAAAGACATCATAGCTGGCGATGCCGCTGCCCGAGTCGTACCCACTCCATTGTATGTTTGCCGCCTGGGATGCTCGCGCGCACATGGGCACCGAAACGGAAGAGCCGGGATTCGTCGCGTCGAGCGTAGCAGAGGAAACAGCCTCTGTCCATCCCGAAACGTTGCCGGCCCGGTCGCGGGCACGGCAGCGGAATTCGATTGTTCCCTCATTCGCCCGGGCTGGATAGATACTGGCCGACTGGGCGCCAGAGAAAAAATCTCTCCAGGGCGCAGCCGGGCTGCGCACCTGCACGTCATAGCTCGCCACACCGGCCCCCCCAACATCCTCGGCTGACCAAGTGGCGATGAAAGGGTTGACTCTGACTCGATTCGGTACGTTAACTGTACAAGGGCCTGGGGGAGAGGCATCAGCAGAAGCCCAATGCGCTTTCCACACACGATCGTCGTTGGCCGGAGAGACCTGCTGCCCCGTACCAAGCTCCCGGAGCCGCATGTAACTGTACGTCCAATACCATTCGCCCTGATACGATATCCAGTTCGTTTCAACGTAAGCCAACCACTGGCCATCTGGCGACCAGGCCGGCGCCCAGCGGTCCATGTGGTAACCATCGTCGTACAAACGTGTGGGCGCCGTGCCGTCGACATTGACTTGCCATATCTCCAACCAGCCATCGTCGTCGCCGTCGTTAGCGTAGGCAATCTTGTCCCCGCTGGGTGACCAGGCCGGCTGGAAAGCGATCGCGCCGGAGGTCAATTGACGCTGATTAGAGCCATCGGCGTTCGTGATCCACAATTCGTAGCGGCCGGTGCGATTAGAAGAAAAAACGATCTGCGCCCCATCCGGCGACCAACTAGGATACCCGTCGAACGCGCCCGAGCTCGTCAATTGCCTGACGTTCGATCCATCACCATTCATCACAAACAGGTCGCTGTTGCCGGCGCGGGAAGACTGAAAAGCTATCTGTGTTCCGTCAGGCGACCAGGCCGGCCATGTGTCGCTCGCCTGGTCATAGCTGAGTTGCTGCAAGTTAGCGCCATTTGCGTCTACCGCATAGATCTCGACATTACCACTTCTGTCAGAGACGAAAAGCACACGCTCGCAACCACGCTTGAGAGCAGGGTAGGCTTCTACAGAGCCATCGGACGTCAGGCGCACTTCGCCGCTGCCATCAGGATGGATCAAGTAGATGTCCCAGTTGTCATTCCGAAATGACTGGAAAGCCAACTGGGTCCAAGTCGGCAAGGCCACCACGGCCGCCGGCTCAGTTGGTGGGGATATCTCTCGCGATTTCAAGGCGGGGTCATAGACATGTGATGGGGCGCCGCCATACAGATCGCGCATCAAGTCAGGCTCCCGGCGGGGATCCTGCCAGCCGGGTGGAGAAGTCTGAGCTGAGACAAGAGGGGTCAGCAACAAGAAGCCGAAAATCAGCAAATCGTGAAACCGTCTAGCTCTATGAGTAGACCAATCGTACATGGTTGTCTTCCTTGCCCTCCAGCCTTCTTAGATATTATAGCGCCTAAACGCCCGCAGCGCAACTGCCAGCTTGCGCAAGTGCCACAAGTGTGGTAAACTGTGCCCCAATCTGATAGACCAAAGCGATGACCGGGACAAGTAGGCGCGCGCACTTGGCAGGGAGAGAGGGCCACCGACTGCAAGCCCTCTTCAAGCAAACGCGACGAAAACCACCCGCGAGCGGCCTGGGGAAAACTAGGGGCTAGGAGCCTGTCGGAGAGAGCGTTTTGTAGGGCGGCTTTCTACGCCAAAGGCGTCCTGCGGATAGCCGCCGCACCTGTGGCAGGT
>JAFGFO010000293.1 GCA_016931085.1 Thermoflexales bacterium | reverse complement strand
TTGGAACAGATGGGATGCGCGGGCGTGTAGGCGACTTTCCCCTCGTGCCCGACTTTGCGCTTCGACTGGGGCTTGCCACAGGGACGGTGTTGCGCGAATCATGCGCACGGCCCAGCGTCATCATCGGACGCGACACACGCCATTCAGGCCAGATGCTCCAAAACGCCTTGACGGCCGGCTTGCTGGCCGGCGGCGCTACGGCGATCGACGCCGGCGTTATAACCACGCCGGGTGTAGCCTACCTGGTACGTAAACTCAACGCACAGACCGGTGTGGTCATCTCGGCTTCCCACAATCCTGTCGATGAAAATGGGATCAAGTACTTTAGTGCCGAAGGCTTCAAGCTGTCCGAATCTACCGAAAGCGAAATCGAGCAACTGGCCCAGGACTCGACACTGCTAAACAAGCATCTGGCGGAACGCTTTGGTCACTGCATAGACGGCGCCGGTACGCACGAGATGTACATTCAAGACCTCGTGGCAGAGCACGGCGACGTGAACTTCGATCATCTGACCCTGGTCATGGACTGTGCCAATGGCGCCGCCTATCGCCTGGGTCCAGAATGTTTCAGCCGCTTGGGGGCTAAGGTCATCGCCATCAACGCCTCGCCAAGCGGCTTGAACATCAATGCTCGAGCAGGGTCAGAGTACGTCCGCCGGCAGCCGGCCGAGCTGGGTGAGTTGGTGCGGCGATACAACGCCGATTTTGGCCTGGCCTTCGATGGAGACGCCGACCGTGTCGTTTTTATTGATCGGGAAAGCAACATCATCGACGGCGATCACATGCTGGGCATCCTGGCCACCTACCTCGATCAACGTCAGCGGCTGGTGGGTCGCACCATCGTCGCAACGAGTATGCGTAACGCCGGGCTGGTCGATTTCATCAAGTCGGCCAATTTCAAGTTCATCGAGACCAAAGTGGGCGACAAGTACGTGATGGAAAAACTGCTCGAATTGACCCGTCCCGGCGTTGACCCTCAAGCTGTGGCGTTGGGGGGCGAGCAAGCCGGGCACATCCTGATATATGATGGGCAGCACACTACCGGCGACGGCATCCGCACGGCACTCTATCTCATCCGCGTCTATATCGAGTCGGGGGCAACCACACTAGCCGAACTGGCCGGCTGCGTCAAAAAAGCACCCCAAGTCATCGCTTCGGCTTACGTCGCCAGCAAACCAGATCTCAAAAGTATCCGCGAGCTGGCAACACTGGAAACATCACTGGAAAGCATGCCCGGCCTGCTAAAAAAAGAGCTGCGCTACTCGGGCACCGAGCCGCTCTTTCGCGTCATGATCGAGGCGGACGCGCGCCACTCGGAAGCCGAGCTGGCGGATAAAGCCCGGACGATTTGCCGGGCCGTCCAAGAAGCAGCCCAATCCCCGAACGGCACGATCGAGATTTTGAATTGCAGCCGAGGAGGCCAGCTGTAACTCAATCAAGGAGAAAATAGCATGAGTAACGACGTCGACCAAGCGCTTGCCCAGGTCGAGACCTGGATTCAAAAAACACCGTTCGATTTATCACAGACGAGCGCGCACTTTGTCACGCTCGAGCAGATTCTCAGCCGGGCCCAGATCCCTGACCAAGATCAGTGGGCAAACGTGGCGCAAGCTATGCAGCACTTTTTAGATGCGATCGAGTCCATCGTGCGCCGGGGCCAGACAGCCAAGTCCGAGTCGGCCCAGCTATTCAGCATCCTGCTGACCGTCATGGCGGAAGCCGGCCAATATCGCCACGAGCAAGCCAGGCCAGCTTCTAAAAGCCAGGAAGAGCAGCGGGTAAAAATGATGGAAACGATGGGCGAGTTGCGCAAGACGGCCATCCGTGTGGCCAAGACCTACCTGGCGCAGCCTGCATTCGATCCGCTACGAAACGATTTTGAAGCGGAGATTTACCCCCTGCTAGACAGCATGAATCCCGATCTCGATCCAGATCGCTTTATGCCTTTCCGCGTCATCCAGATCGGCAACATTGCCGAGCGGCTGTACGGGTTTACGGTACGCACGGACGACCCGTACCTAGTGGGCGACGGCAAGCAAGCCGGACTCTTGCGAGAGATCTATGATCGCAAGTATCTCCGTTTTGGCACCTCTGGCGTCAGGGGACGCTGGGAACGCGACTTTACCCAGGCCAGGGCCCAGCAAGTCGTGCAGGCCGTCTGCGATTTTCTCAAAAACCAAGACGTGCCTGCCTATGTCGGCGCCGAGGACTTGAGTGGCAAGTGTATCATCATCGGCTACGACAGCCGGCTGAACGCCAGGAAGGTAGCCGAGTGGACCGCCGCGGTCTGCCTGGCGAATGGCTTTAGTGTCAAGTTGGCCAATCGCGACACGCCGACGCCGGCCCTGGTGTTCTACATGACCGATTACCTCAACCCAGGCAGCGGCAGCGAGGCAGGGGAGGTGGCGGGCCTGATCAACTGCACGGCCAGCCACAATCCGCCCGAGTGGCAAGGCATCAAATTCAACCCGCGCCTGGGCTACCCTGCGCCAACAAATGTGACCGACTTTATTGCCGCCCGGGTCAACGAGATCCAGATGCTCGACCGGCCCGTTCCCACCGCCGACCTCGACGAGGCAAACAGCGCCGGGCGGCTGCAAGGATTCGACCCGATCGACCTCTACACCCGCTGGATTCTCAACAGCGGCAACGGCAACCAACGCATCCCCCTCGACACGGATCGAATCCGCGATTTTTTCTCCCAAAAGACGGTTGTCATCGACGAAATGCACGGCTCAGCTCGCGGGTACCTCACTCGCCTGCTAGGAGAAATCGGTGTCAGGTACACGGTCATCCACGCCGAAACCGACCCCACCTTGCCCGGACTGGATTATGCCAATCCCGAAGAGCCGTTCATTGGGGCTTTAAAAGATCGAGTCAAGGAAAGCGGTGCCGTCCTAGGCCTTGGCATGGACACTGACGCCGATCGCTTTGGCATCGTGGATCGGGGGGGCATCTATCTGCGCCCGAACCAGATCCTGCCTATATTAATTCACTACCTGGGCGTTGATCGTGGACTGACCGGGCGCGTTATCGCTACCCAAACCGGCTCGCCCCTGATCGAGCCGCTGGCAGATCAAATCGCCGGCAACGAGAGGAACCGACCAGACGAGAACGTCATCCCAGCCTACATCGACCACCCCTTTTACCACCGCCGTGTGGGCAAGCGAGAAGACCGGGTATTCAAAAACACCTTCATGGTGCCGGTTGGGATCAAGTACATTGAAGAACAACGCAGGACGGACCGGGCCTACCATGGCATAAAAGACAAAGATCTGCCCGCCACGTGGCGTGATACCATCTTGATCGGCGGCGAAGAAAGCTCGGGCTTGACTACGCGCGGCCACGTGACCGACAAAGATGGCGTGTGGGCCAATTTGTTGGTCATGGACATGCTGGCCTACTACGGGAGCCGTGCTGACAACAAGCTCAACTCGATCAGCGAGATATGGCAAGACTTGTGCAACATGGACTGCTGCTGGGCATCCTACGGCGGGCAAGAGACCCAGGTCGAAAGCTCGAACAGAGGGCGTACCGATGTCGACGCTGTCCTGGAGGCCAAAGAAGACCTGATCAACTATTATCTCGACAGCTCTGCCGAGGGCCAGGCTGATAACAGCCTGGCGGGGCTAGCAGTCATCTATGCCGGGGGGGTCAGGTACGACATCGCCGAGATGCAACTGCGGGACGCCCAAGGTGACGAGCGTCATTTTGTGCGCGTGCGATCATCTGGCACCGAACCCATCAATCGCATCTATGTAGAAAGCAGTGACCCAGAGACGGCCCACTTGTTGATGCAGACCGTACTAGACAAACTTGACGAGCTGATTGCGAGAGAAATCAAGCAAGCCGCTACAGAATGGCGCTTGGTGGACATACTGACGACAACCAAGCTGTCGTCCCAGTTGATCGACGCCGTCAAGGCTACAGCGGACGAGCATAAATGGTCACTCGAGAGCATCGTGCGCAAGCTGGAAAAAGTGACGGAGGCTCCTCGCTACCTGGAAGGTCGAAACAAGCGGATGGCAAATCGTTGGATCAACGCCCTGTCCCAAAATGGTTGACAGCCACTGCCACCTGGATGCGCCGCAGTTCCAACAGGATCGCGAACAGGTTATGGAACGCGCCAGGCTTGCCTGCGTGCGAGCGATCGTCGTACCTGGCGTAGACCTGGCGTCGAGCCGGGCAGCGGCGAGCCTGGCCCAAGAGTACCAGGAGCTTGTCGCCGCGGTGGGGGTCCACCCCCACGAGGCCAAGACGATGGATCAGTCCACGCTGATCAAGTTGCGCGCCCTGGCCAGCCAAGCTAAAGTGGTGGCCATTGGCGAAATCGGCCTGGACTATTATCGTGATTTGTCGCCGCGCGAGGTGCAGCGGCAGGCGTTTCAGACCCAGCTCGATCTGGCGGCTGAACTCGGGCTGCCGGTCATCGTTCACGACCGCGAGGCCCACGCTGACGTGCTGGCCATGCTGCGCGACTGGCATGGGGGATTGTGTAATCCCGAACTACGAACTCGCCCAGGCGTGCTGCATTCATTTAGCGGCGACACGGCCCTGGCGGAACACATCACGGCGATGGGCTTTCGACTGGGCATCAGCGGGCCGGTCACGTACCCTAACGCCGAAAAAACGCGCGCGGTTGTGCGAGCCATTCCGTTGGAATCCCTGCTGATCGAAACCGACGCGCCGTACCTGGCCCCCCAATCCCGGCGCGGCAAGCGCAACGAGCCAGCTTACGTGCGCTACGTGGCCGAGGCGATCGCCGAAGCGCGCGCGATCTCGGTCGAGCAAGTGATCGAGCAAACGACACGTCATGCGGATAGACTGTTTGGGTTGAATTTGGATGAACGCAGATGACCTGAATTTTAAGGTGAGGTCTCGGAGATAGGGAGTGGATATCAGTCAAATTTTAGAGCCTATTCGCCAGGACCTGGCGCTCGTCGAGGCCCGGCTGCGCCAGCCCCCACCACGAGAATACGATCTCTTGACAGCGGCGACCCAGCACCTGTTGTCCAGCGGCGGCAAGCGCATTCGACCCGCCCTGGCCATACTGGCCAACCGCTTGTACACAGACAACTCTGAAAAGATCATTGCGTTGGCAGCCGCGGTAGAAATGCTGCACACGGCCACGCTAGTTCACGACGACGTCGTTGACAACGCATTTTTGCGGCGCGGCGCTCCAACGCTCAACGCTCAATGGACGCCAGCAGCCACCATCCTCACCGGCGATTATCTGTTCGCGCGCGCGGCAGAACTGGCTGCCCAGACAGACAATGCGCACGTGCTAGATATTTTCGCCCGAACGCTGATGACGATATGCAGCGGTGAGCTGAGGCAGCATTTCAGGAAAAATCAGCCTGTGTATACATGGCAAGATTACTACGAACGCATCGAAGCTAAAACAGCCGCCCTTTTTAGCTGCACTGCCGAGGCGAGCGGCGTGCTGGCGGGCGCTGCCGAGAACGAAGTACAGGCCCTGCACGATTATGGTCACAACCTGGGCATCGCCTTTCAGATTGTGGACGACGTGCTGGACTTTGAAAGTGACAAGACCACGCTCGGCAAGCCGGTGGGCAGCGACCTGGCCCAAGGCCTGGTGACGCTGCCCGTGTTGTACTACCTTGAGCAGCAGCCACACGATAATCCAGTCGGCGACTTGCTCAATCAGGCTGAGCAGCAGCGCAGCCCACAAGCCATTGCACAAGCCGTAGAAGCCATCCGGCAATCTAACGCTATCCGCTTATCATTGGTCAAGGCCGGCGACTTTGTCAAACACAGCCAGGAAAAGCTCAAGGCCTTGCCGGACCGCCCCGCCCGCCAGACGCTGCACGACCTGGCCCAATTCGCCATTCAGCGCCAATTGTGATGGTCGATTCGCCTGTCGATGTGTCGATCGAGCTCTCGGTCGTCATTGTCAGTTGGAACGTGCGCGATCTGCTGCGGCGATGCGTTCAGTCAATTTTCAAGTTTCAAGTTTCAAGTTTCAAGTTGGAGGTCATTGTCGTCGACAACGCTTCGAGCGATGGCAGCGCCGAAATGGTGCGCAGCGAGTTCCCGCAGGTCCGGCTGGTCGCCAATGGCACAAATCGAGGCTTCACCGGCGGCAACAACGATGGATTGGCCATAGCACGCGGACGTTACGTGATGCTGCTCAATCCAGACACACAAGTGCTAGACGATGCCCTGGCCACGCTAGTGACGTACGCAGACGCACATCCTCAAATCGGCGCCTTGGGACCACAATTGATCTACCCTGACGGGTCGATTCAATCCTCGCGGCGGCGTTTTCCCAGCCTGTGCACGGCACTGTTTGAAAGCACCTGGCTTCAGTCGCTGGCTCCACCCGGCCTGCTCAAGGCCTATTACGCGCTTGACTTGCCGGATGACCAGGCGGCCGAGGTCGATTGGTTAATGGGCGCTGCATTGTTGGTGCGCCGGGAGGTTGTCGAACAAGTAGGGGTGCTCGACGAAGGCTTTTTTATGTACTCTGAGGAATTGGATTGGTGCAAACGCATCAAAGATGCCGGCTGGCAAATCGTCTACTTACCCGAAGCGCGAGTGATCCATCACGAAGGCAAAAGCAGCGAACAAGTCGCGCCACAACGACACGTGTACTTTCAGACCAGCAAGGTGCGCTACTTTCGCAAACATCACGGGAAGCTGGCAGCCGGCGTGCTGCGCATCTACTTATTGGCACTGTACGCCTGGCAAGTTGGGTTAGAAGCCGCCAAATGGGCAATCGGGCACAAGCGTGAGCTGCGCCGAGAGCGAGTAAGGGCTTATTTGAACCTGCTGCGTTCAGGATTGGACTGGCGATGAGAATTGGACTGATCACGGGTGAATATCCCCCTATGCAAGGCGGGGTAGGCGACTTTACGCAGGAGTTGGCGCAGGCCTTGACGCTGCTGGGGCACGAAGCACACGTGATCACGACGAGTCAGAAGTCAGAAGTCAGAAGTCAGAAATCAAATCAAGTTCACCGCTGCATCAACAATTGGGGATGGGGGTGTTGGCAGGCCATCCGAAAGGTGACAAAGGAACTCGGCCTGGATGTGCTGAACGTGCAATACCAGGCCGCCGTCTATCATATGCATCCGGCGATCAACTTCCTGCCTATCGCGCGGCGTTGGCTTGGCTTACCGCCACTCGTCACCACCTTTCACGACCTGAACGTGCCCTATCTTTTCCCCAAGGCTGGCTCACTGCGCAGGTGGGTCGTGTGGGAGTTGGCCCGCCAGAGCGACGGCGTGATTGTCACCAACTATGAGGACGAGCATCAAGTTTCAAGTTTCAAGTTTCAAGTTTCAAGTTTGGAGCGGATCCCGATTGGGAGCAACATCGCACCCGTGCTGCCGGCGGGTTACGAGCGCGACGAATGGCGAGCGCGATGGGGCGTCAAGCCAGGCGAGGAAGTGATCGGTTATTTTGGCTTCTTACATCCGCTCAAGGGAGGTGAAATCCTGGTCCAGGCATTGGCGGAGCTGATCAAGCAAGGCCGGCCGGCAAAAGCGCTGTTCATCGGCGGTAAGACAGGCTCGAGCGACGCCGATACCAATGCCGCCTACGCTATACAGCTTGAATTACTGGCGCAAGCGCTTGGCGTGGACGAGCGGATGGCCTTCACCAGGTATATAATGCCTCAAGAAGTGAGCGCAGCGTTCTACGCGTGCGACGTCGTGGCCCTGCCCTATCTGGAAGGAGCCAGCCTGCGGCACGGGACGCTGATGGCGGCCTTGGCGCACGGGCGCGCGATCGTCACCACACGGTCACATACTCCATCGCCAGAACTGCGCGAGGGCGAAAATGTACTGCTCCTTCCGCCTGGAGACCCTACAGCGCTGGCAGCCGGGCTGGCACAAGTGCTAGACTCCCCTACCCTACGCGCCCGGTTGGAAAGCGGCGCAGCAGAGCTTGCCCGGCAATTCACCTGGGACGCCATCGCCGCACGCACGGTCGAGGTCTACCAAAGGAGCCTGTTTCGAAAATAAACCACAAAGGACACGAAGGACACTAAGAAGAAATCCCTTGTGCTCTTCGTGCCCTTTGTGGTAAAAAATTTTTGTCCTTGGTGAGGAACGTAGTTAATGTGTTCTATTCCGAAAAAAGTCATCGTCGTAATGCCGGCCTATAACGCGGCCAAGACATTGGAACGCACTTATCGCGACTTGCCCCAAGACGTGGTGAGCCAGATCATATTGGTCGACGACGTGAGCAAGGACGAGACCGTGGAGGTGGCGCGGCGGCTCGGCATCGAGGTGGTTATCCACGTTCAGAACAAGGGCTATGGCGGCAATCAAAAGACGTGCTATCTCGAAGCGCTCAAGGCGGACGCCGATATTATCGTGATGCTGCACCCGGACTATCAATACGACTCACGCCTGGTGCCGGAGCTGATCACTCCCATCATCGAAGGCAAAGCAGACATGGTCATGGGCAGCCGCTTCCTCAAAGGAGATACCCTGGCTGGCGGCATGCCCATCTGGAAATACATCGCTAACCGCTTTCTCACCACGGTCGAGAATCTAGCCCTGGGGCTGCACCTGTCCGAAGCCCACACTGGCTTTCGCGCCTACAAACGCCAGGTGCTGGAAACCATTCCCTTTCTGCTCAACAGCGACGATTTTGTATTCGACACCCAGGTCATTGCCCAGGCCGTCGCGTTCGGTTTTCGCATCGACGAGATCGGCGTGCCCACCCGCTATTTCAAAGAGGCCTCGTCGGTCAATTTCAGGCGCAGTGTAACCTACGGGCTGGCTACTTTGTGGGTGGTGGCGCGTTACACACTCAACCGGTGGGGGCTGGCCGGCTGTAACGAGTTCCGCCAGCCGCTGCGCGAGGTGATCAGTCCGTATCACGCGGAGGGGATATTGAAGAAGGAAGAAAGAAGTAGGGAGTGAAGAAATCGCCATCACCCTTGCCGATAGTGGCCCTTTTGGCCATCTTTGTCCTGATCGGGCTAGTCTACAACGTGACGATTCCGTTGTTCGAGCCTCCGGACGAGATATGGCATTTTGCCTTCGCCAATCACCTTGCCAGTGGCCAAGGGCTACCTCATTTCAGCGGCGAAAAGCCCGTGTTCTTGCGCGAGGCAGGCCAGCCGCCGCTGTACTACGCTATAGCGGCATTGGCTGTTGCCCCTTTCGACCGCGGCGACTTTCCCGGCTTTATGCGTTTCAACGCCTCTCACCCCTCCATCACGCCAGGCTCGACCAGCGACAGGCCCAACGTTTTCATCCACACCCGGCTCGAAAGCTGGCCCTACCAGGGGGCGGTACTGGCCATCCACATAGCCAGGCTGGTGTCATTGGCCTTTGGCTTGCTGACAGTGCTGGGGGTGTATGCCATCGCCCGCCAGGTGGCGCCCGAGCGGCCGGCACTGGCTACTGCCGCCGCTGGCATCGCCGCTTTTACCCCCCAATTCGTCCTGCTCAGCAACTCGGTCAACAACGACAGTCTGATGGCTGCCACGGCCACGTGGACGGTGTGGGCGGGCCTAAAATTGTTAATTGTTAATTGTCAATTATTAATTGTTAATGATCCGTGCTCAAGCGAGAAAGTCGGCGAACGAAAAAAACAAGGGAGATGGGCAGTGGTGCTAGGGGTGATGTTGGGCTTGGGGCTGCTGTCCAAGCTCAGCGCGGTCGCGCTTATCCCCTTTGTCGGGCTGGTGTTTCTTGTCATCTGGTGGCACAGTCCAGCACATTCCACGTTTCATATCATCCCGCGCAGTCCCCGACCAGAGGGAAGGGGGAACCTGTCGAGGGACGTTTTACGTTTCACGTTCTATCTCGCCCTTTTGACCTTCTCCACCGCCTTCCTCGTCGCCGGTTGGTGGTACGTTCGCAACATCGCGCTGTACGGCGACCCACTGGCCTGGCAAGTGTGGCTGTCTGACATCGGCGTGCGCCAGCCCACGCCAGCGGTGTGGCAACTGGTACCCGAAATCCCGGCCCTCTTTCGCACCTATTGGATCGAGTTCACTTACGGCCAGGCTGTGCCGTGGCTGTGGGTAATCTTGAGTGCCATTACAGTGATTGCCCTGGGGCGATGCATGTCAAACGGCAAATCGCAAATAGCAAATCGTGTGCCATTAAGAAATGGCATGTCGCAAATCGCAAATCACAATTTTCTGCTCCTCCTGGCCTGGCTAGGCATCATCATCGCCGGCGTCGTCCGCTATATGCAGACCACGCCCGCCGCGCAGGGGCGGCTGCTTTTCCCGGCTATCGCAGCGATCAGCTTGCTGCTGGCGGCCGGGCTGTCGACAAAGCGCACGACTTGGCCAGCTTACGGCCTGGTAGTGGGCCTGTGCGCACTGTCCCTGGCCGCCCCCTTTACGTTCGTGCGGCCGGCCTTTGCATACCCGCTCGTTTCATCCCTGCCGGCCGATGCAACGCCCGCATCAACTCGCTTCGGAGAGAGCCTAGAACTCGTAGGGTATCGCCTTACGCCGCAGCAGCTCACACCCGGGGCAGCCATACGAGTGAGCACGTACTGGCGCGCACACGCACTACTCAATCAAGACCACCGCTTGCTCATCCGCCTGCTAACAACAGACGGGCAATCCGGCGGCCAGGCTCACTTTACACTGGGCAGCAGCCTTTATCCCACCACGCTGTGGCTGCCCGGCCAAATCGTAGTCGACGAGCACACGGTCCGCGCTGACAGCACCCTCCCAAGCGGGACAGAGGTATCGCTACAACTTGGCGTGGGTGACGAGATCACGCCACTCCTGGCTGTGGAGGGGACGAACGCCTGGTTCAGCGGCGACGTGGCCGAGTTGGCTGTGCTTGAGGTAGTCACGCCATGAAGCGAGCGCCCCCGCCATTGCTTCATAGCACACTGGTTGTGCTGCTCCTGCTGGCTTTTTGGTTGCAAGCGGCCGGCAACCTGTCCGAGCAATCACCCGTCGTCGACGAGCCAGCTCACATCGCCCGTGCTCAGGCCTACTGGCGCACCGGCGATTTTCGCCTGCAGCGCGGCCATCCACCCTTGATTCACGCGCTGAGCGGTCTGTTTCTACAACTAGAGCCAGGCCTACCCTCGCCGGCCGATTTGCCCGGCTGGGCCGAGACAGATCGCATGAGCGTGGCCCGGCATCTGCTCTGGGACGAGAACCGCCCGGCCGAGCGCATCGTTTTCCTGGCGCGTCTGCCCGTGTTGATGTTGGCGCTGTGCATGTGCGCCGTGCTGTTTCGATGGGCGAACCGACGCCTGGGCAAGTGGCCGGCGTTAGGCGCGTTATGCTTATGCACATTCGACCCCAATTTGCTGGCGCACGGTGTGCTGATCACCACAGATATGGTCGTCACTGTTTTTATCCTGCTGGCGGCCTACGCACTCGATCGCTGGATGGCCAAGCCCGACTGGCAGCGCGCCCTGGCCGTTGGCGCAAGCCTAGGGCTGGCGCTGGCATCCAAATTCTCAGCCATCATCCTCCTACCGATCATCGTCCTGGCTGCCGGCTGGCTGGCCTGGAGCAAAGGGGCGTGGGAACGCCGAAGGGCATGGCCATCCGTGCTTGGGGCGCTAGTCATTATGGCTATATCCGCTGCCCTCGTGCTCAGCCTCGTCTACCGCTTTGAAACCGGGCCGCTGAAAATCGAGTCCACCCGTCTGTCGCTGTCGCTCGACTGGAGCTTGATTCCGTCTTTCTGGCGCGGGTTATTGGCCGTAGATGACCACAACGAAGCCGGGCATCTCTCCTTCCTGTTGGGGCAAATCTCGCCGCGCGGTTGGTGGTATTATTTCATCGTCGCGCTCGTGCTCAAGACCCCACTGCCTACGCTAATCTTGCTAGCGTGGGGTATAGGATATTGGATATTAGAAAGCGGCAAGCGAGGGCTGGGGACCAAGAATTGGAGACCGGAGACTAGGGACCATACGCCAAGCATCGCGCCCGTTTGGATTCTTTTGCCGGCCCTGTATTTCCTGGCCAGCCTGCGTGCCTCGATCAACGTCGGCTACCGCCACATCCTGCCAATCGTGCCGTTCGTGGTCATGATCGGCGCAGGGCAAGTAAGAGCTTTCAGGTTTCAAGTTTCAAGTTTTACGTTTTATATCATCCCGAGCTTGCCGAGGGACGTTTTACGTTTTATGTCATCCCGAGCTTGCCGAGGGACGTTTTACGCCTTACTCGCCTGGCTCTCGATCGGTGCAATTCTCATCTACCCCTACCATCTGGCCTATTTTAACGAGCTGGTGGGAGGGCCGGATGGCGGGTACCGCGCCCTGGTAGACTCAAACCTAGACTGGGGACAGGATGTCAAGCGGCTGAAACGTTACCTCGACGCCAACGACATCCGCGAGCCTTACCTGGCGATCTTTGCCGGCAGTCTGCCTGAGTACTATGGCATTCAGTCCCGTCCCTTACCTGGCCCCTACCAGGCACCAACCGAGTACGACTTTCACCGCATCCAACCCGCACCCGGCGTGTACGTGATTGGCGCCTCCAACTTGCAAGGGCTGCGGCTGGATGATCCGGATACCTTCGACACATTCCGCCGCCAACAACCCGTGGCGCGCGTCGGTCACACGCTGTTCGTCTACCGGGTAGAAGAACGCCCCCAGTTGGAAAAATGGGTAGCCGTATGCCACACCGTAGACGGGCCGATGGACGGCGAGGACGTAGAGCAGGCTTTTGGGCGCGGCGACCTGCGCAAGGTGTTTTATGACTGCCAGCATGGATGGATTTATCCAGGTGGAGGTGCCTCGCCCGGCTGGTACGTCGTACCTTCGCGCGATGGGCGAGCATCCCAAGCAGCGCCTTTCCTGCTCGAGACGGCCGAGGTCTTTCGCGAAAGGGGCTACAGAGGCGAACAAGAAGCTTACAGCGTACATCGCCTGGACTCACTTCAAGCGCTCAAAGCGCGCCTGGCCATGTTGAGCCGCCCCCCAGGCGCAGCGCGGGCTGGGCCGGCCAGCCTGTTGGGGTACATGCTCGATTCCAGCACGGTACAAGCTGGGCAAAAAGCACGCATGGTCACTTATTGGCGCGTGGAAGACGCCGGCCAGCCCTTGCTCTCGATTCTGGCCCACCTGGGCAAGCCCGATAACCTGGTTGCTACCGGTGACGGCCTGGCTGTGCCGGCCGAGACATGGCAAGTGGGTGATATTATCGCCCAGGTGCATACTTTCGAGATTCCACCCCACACGCCAGCCGGCGAGTACACGATTCACCTGGGACTATACTCAATCGTTTCCGGCCAACGCGAGCCGGCCAGCCTGGATAACCAACCCATTGCCGACGGTCGGGTGCCTGTCGCCACGTTACACGTCGTCGAGTAGTCTGTACATTGACCGTTCCACAAGTTCGTGGTATCCTGGCGGACAAAATGAAAGAGCAGCGCAACGTCCCTTTACAATTGAACTGGCAATGGCCTGTTGCCATCGTTCTATTGTGGCTCTTGTTCGCTCAAACAGCACTCGAGTCAAGCCTGAGCTCTCTAACCACAGACGAGCCCTTGCACATCGTCAGCGGCTACTCGTACCTCAAAACCGGTGACGCGCGGCTCGTAGAAGAGCACCCCCTGCTCATCAAAGCGATTGCCAGTTGGCCGCTGTTGTTCCTGCCAGACATGGGCGATCCACGCTCGGCCCAGGATGCCTGGGACAGAGCCGACCTGATCATGGTGATGCGCCAATTGCTAGGCCATTATCCCGCCCCGGCCCGTATAGCGTTCGCTTCACGTGTGCCGGTGATGTGGCTGACGTTGGTATTGGCAGCCTTCGTGTATCGTTGGGCCTCCGATTGGAAACGTTCAGGGCCAAACGCCGGGCTCATCGCACTGGGGTTGTGCGCGCTCGATCCCAACATCGTGGCCCACGGCCAGTTGGCGACGACGGACATCGGCGTGACGCTGTTTCTCTTTGTAACGTGGTACGGCTTGTGGCGATGGCTTCGACGGCCATCGCGTGCGAGACTGGCGCTCACGGCTGTCGCGTTGGGCGCCGCGTTGGCGAGCAAGATGTCAGCGCTGATCGCCGTGCCGGTCATGGGGGTCGTCATCTGCGTGGCCTCGGCGCGGCGGCAGCCCAATCGCTGGCAGGGGGCCTGGGGTAGGCTGGGGCAGGCGATCGCCGCGTTCGTGGCAATCGCCGCGATCGCATCACTCGTCGTGTGGGCCATCTATGGCTTCGAGCTGCGGCAGTTGCCCACCCTCCCAATCCCCCTTCCAGCCGCCAGTCACCTGATCCCCTTGGCGCGTTTATTCGCACACCAATCCGCCGGGCACAGCACTTTTCTGTGGGGACACAACTCGCAGATGGGCTGGTGGTACTATTTCCCAATCGCCTTTGCACTCAAAACGCCGCTGCCCACTTTGATACTGGCATGGATTTCCGTCTTGCTTCTTGCTACAGCCGCCATCGAGCTATGGAGAATCAAATCGCTGGACAAGTTGGGAGAACTTGGCAAGTCAACGCTCGTCTTGCTCGCTTTTCCCATCACCTACTTTGCGGCGGCTATGTTGAGCACCGTCAATCTCGGCTACCGCCACTTGCTGCCCGTGCTGCCGTTCGTGTTTGTGTTCGCGGGGATGCAAATTTCAAATTTCAAATTTCAAATTTCAAATCGCAAATCGCGTATTGCGTATTACGTATTACGTTTCACGTTTTACGTTTTACTCTTCTGGTACGCTGCCAACACGCTTGGCACCTTCCCTCACCACCTGGCCTATTTCAACGAGCTGGCCGGCGGCCCGGCCAACGGTTACCGGTTCCTGGTCGATTCGAATCTCGACTGGGGGCAATCGTTCACAGCGATCAAGAGCTACCTGGACCAGCACGGCGTGAAGCGAATCAAGCTGAGTTCCCTGGTATTTCTCGACCCGGCGGTGTACGGCCTGGAATACGAGCCGCTGCCGCCTACCCACGCCGCGCCGGACCAATTCCCCTCCCGCTTCAACCCTGCCCCTGGCATCTATGCCATCGGCGCCACATCACTCCAGGGCGTATACACACCAGACATCAATACCTACGCCTTTTTCCGCGCCATGACACCCACAGTGCGTATAGGCCACGCCTTGTTTGTCTACGATGTGCCTCGAGCCGAGCCGGGCGAATGGGTAGCCCAATGCACTCCGCCCGCCGCGCCGCTCGAAACGGAAGAGATCGTCGAGGGCTTTGGACGCGGCGATTTACGGCGCGTCTACTTTGACTGCTCGCAGAGCTGGTGGTACCCGGCCAACGATACGCCCGGTTGGTACGTAGAGAGTTCACCCGAGCGAAAGCTGGAATTTGCTCGCCTGGACGCTCAAGACGCGGCACTAACCCTGGCCGACGTCAAGCCGAGCCTGGGTTATACCCGCTGGTATCCCAACACGCGCGTGGTCTTCGCCGCACGCACAGCCGGGAACAAGTCCCGTTTTGAAATCATCCACGTCGCACGACCGGCGCTGCCCACCGGCCTGGTCGAGACCGCCTATACAGAAGTGGACCAGCCACTTTCTGTGCCGGTTACGATGAGCGGCCCATTGGCCTTTGTAGGGTTTCGCTTGGTCGAAGGGCAAACAAACGCCAGAGCTGGGGATCGGCTGGCGCTCGCCACAGCCTGGCGTGTAACCGGCGTGCCAAGCCAGCCGATTTCCATTATGGCACACATGGTGGCCGCCGATGGGCATGTCGTAGCCGTGGGCGATGGGCTAGGCGTGCCGGTCGAAACGTGGCAGGCTGGCGATACCATTGTGCAAATGCACCGCTTCGAGCTGTCCGGGGACCTCGAGCCAGGGATTTACCAGGTACAAACAGGCGTGTACCGCTTGGATACGCTGGAACATCACCTGGTCTTGAAAGATGGCCAAGCAGTGGGTAATCGACTGATGCTGAGCTCCATCCAGATAAGATAATGAGCTATCAGAATAGCGGCTCGCGCTTCACCAAACATGAAAATGCCTCTACCCAATCGAAACGGCAGCGAGCATGGGGGCTGGCGGTCGGACTGCTGCTGATCTGCTTTGGGCAGATGGCGGCCGCCGCGCCGCGCCTGTCCCTGACGGCTGACGAGCCAGTCTACATCACGGCCGGCCTGGCTTATTTACGCACGGGTGACCTGCGCTTTCAGCCGGCCGTACAACATCCACCCTTGATGTGCATACTGAGCGCCTGGCCGATCTTGCTGAGACCGGGCACTCCAGCCATCCAATCGGTGGCCGGTTGGGACGAGATCGAACAATCGCGCTTTATCGTCAGCTTGTTCCCACAGTTGGGTCCGGTGCAAGCGACCGTCTTTGCCGGGCGCGTGCCCGTGATGTGGCTGAGCCTGCTCCTGGCCGCGTTCGTGTACCGCTGGGCGGCGGATTGGGGGAAACACACGGCCGGCCTGGCAGCGTTGGGGCTGTATGCCTTCGATCCCAACCTGCTCGCCCACGGCTCGTTGGCCACAACCGACCTGGGCTTGACGGCTTTTATATTTGCCGCCTCGTACGGGTTGATGCGCTTTTTGGGTCGCCCCACCCGCTCGTCGTTCCTGCTGGCAGGGATAGGCTTGGGCTTGGCCATGGCCGCCAAGACCTCGGGGGCTTTTTTGGCCGCCGTCTTTGCCCTGATACTGGCAGTCCACGAAGCCAGGCGCCCGGCACAAGCCATCCGCTACCTGCTTGGGTTAGGTGGGCTGGCCAGCCTGGTCGTGTGGGGCCTGTACAGCTTTGAGTTGCAGACGCCCCCCGGCTGGCCGCTGCCGCTGCCGGCCGCGACGTATTGGCTGCAACTGGCGGATTTCGGCAACAAGGCGGCCGGCGGGCAGACAGCCTTCCTGATGGGTCAGATCAGCCAACACGGCTGGTGGAGCTATTACCCGATCGCTTTTGCGCTCAAAACACCGATATCGATGCTAATTGTTAATTGTCAATTGTTAATGGTTAATTGTCAATCGTTAATTACCAAACACCTGTTACGTACACAAGCCAAGATGCAAGGTACAAAACACCCGGCGCAACCAGCAAAGCGGTGGCTGGTCTTGGGCGCGTTTCCTGTCTTGTACGGCGCAGGCCTGCTGCTCAGCTCGTTCAACACCGGCTATCGCTTCTTGCTGCCCATCTTGCCGTTCGTGTTTGTGTGGGTGGGAGTACAGGTTTCAGGTCTCAAGTTTCAGGTTTCAGGTTCACTTGCCGCAAATGCCAGGTCTCAGGTTTCACGTGTCACGTTTCACGTGTCACGTGTCACGTTTTACGTTTTACTTCTTTGGTACGTGATTGGCACCATTCGCATCTTCCCCCACTACCTGGCCTATTTCAACGAGCTGGCGGGCGGGCCGGACGGCGGCTATCGCTATCTAGTCGACTCCAACCTGGACTGGGGGCAGACGCTTATCGGATTGAAAAGCTACATGGATCGACACAACATAGACCGGGTGAACATCAGCCAGTTCACCTACACCGATCCGGCCTGGTACGGGATCGACTACCAGGCGCTCGCGCCGATGCGCGGCGCACCGCCGGTGATGCCGTCGCGCTTCAACCCGCCGCCGGGCTGGTACGCCATCGGCGCCACCACGCTGCAGGGGGTTGCTGTGGCCGACAGCGAACAATTCGATTGGTTTCGCCAACATGCCCCGGAGGCCAGGCTGGGGCATGCGCTGTTTGTGTACCACGTGCCCGATCCAGCCGTGCGCCCGGCCTGGGTAGCCCAGTGCACACAGCCCGTCGCGCCGCTGGACGAGGCGGAAATCGCGGCCGGGTTTAGAACGCAAGGCACATTGCGTACGAGCTATTTTGACTGCACCCAGAGCTGGTTGGCGCCGCCAGGGAGTGGCTGGTACGTGCTTTCGCCGGATGCTCAGTCGCCGCGCGGGGGACCGGCGGGGCTAGAGTTGGTCTACCGGCAAACGCGCCCTGGCCGCGTTCCGCCGTTCAACGTCTATTTGAGTCAGTGGCCAAGCGATCAAGTAGCCAGGTGGTCGAATGACCAGGTGATCAGTGAGACGACGAGCGGCCAAACCGTAGTGGCTGCGCCGGGGGACTGGCCGCCGGCGCAAGCCGAACGTGATGGCCAGCGAGTCACTATACCGGTCACGCTGGATGGACCATTGATCTTGGAAGGGTACACCTTGAGCGCGTCCAAGGCACGACCCGGCGAGTCGCTGGAGATGGTGACTTTATGGCGCGTGACGGCCAACCCGGCCCGGCCGCTATCACTGATGGCACACTTGCTCGATGCCGCTGGACATCCAGTAGCCGTCGGCGACGGGCTAGGTGTGCCAGTCGAGTTCTGGCAGCCTGGAGACCTCATAGCGCAGCGTCACAAGCTGAGCCTCCCGCCAGACACAGCGCCAGGCTCGTATCGGCTGCAGACCGGTGCATACTGGCTCGATACATTAGAGCGCCAGGCCGTTATGGCGGATGGCCGGGTTGTCGGCGACCGCTTGTTGCTGTTCCCCATTAAAGTCTATCATTGACCAAGTGTCACCATGAGCCGGATACGTCATGCAGGAATAGAATTGATCATTCTCGCCGCCTATGTGGCGCTCACGGTTGGCATGACCTGGCCAACGGTGTTATACCTCAACAGTCATTTTATCGGCCAGAACATCGACGTATGGATTAACCAGTGGGCAACATGGTGGACAGAGAAGGCCATTTTCGAGGGGCAGAGCTTGTACTACACCCACTTTATGTTCTACCCTCACGGCGTGAGCCTGGCCTTTCACAGTTTCAGCCACGTGAACACTGCACTGGCCTTGCTCATGCGGCCCTTGCTGGGCGACTTGGCTGCCCACAACACTACCGTCCTCCTGGCGCACGCCATAAGCGGCTATGCTATGTTTTGCCTCGTGCGGCGGTTGACGCACTCTGCCTGGAGCGCCTTTTTCGCCGGACTGGTATTTGCTTTCTATCCCTATCGTATGGCAGAAAGTGTCCACCCCGTGCTGGTAAGCACTCAGTGGATGCCATTTTACTTTCTTTTCCTGATTCGACTCGTCGAGGAAGGCAACAAGCGAAACGCGGCAGCGGCTGCCTTGTTCTTTGTTCTGACGGCCTTGTCCAGTTGGCACCTGATGATCCTGACTGTTTTGGCGTCCGCCCTCTACCTCCTTTACCTGGCCGTGGTCGAACGCTGGCGCTACTCCAAGACAATGTTGTTAAACCTGGCGTTGCTGGCAGCACTCACCGGCCTGCCACTGGCCCCTTTCCTCTATCCCATCGTCCGGGAACAACTGACTATCTCACAATCTTACGTCGGCGTAGAGCTTGAAGTAGGAAAAGGGAATGACCTGACTGCCTTTCTTCTGCCGGCTGAGCAACACCCTGTCTTTAAAAAGCTCGTGATTCCAGTTCACGCGCGCCTCAAAAGCATCCGGGCCGTCTACGTGGGGTTTGTTGTCATTGGCCTCAGCCTCCTGGGCGGCCTGAAATGTTGGAAACGCAGCCGCTTCTGGGTAGTGCTGGCCTCGTTAAGCATGCTGGCCTCGATTGATGCACCCGTCCAAATCGGAGGGAACGTTCTGCCTATCACGATGCCCTGGTCGCCGCCAATTATCTGGCTCCTGCGCCATCCTTTCCGCTTTAATCTACTGGTCGGGCTGGGGCTGGCCGTAAGCAGCGGGCTGGGGTTATCGGCCGCGCTCGACTGGCTGGCCGGCGCGCGGCCGGGCTGGCGCAAGCCGCTAGCCGCAACTACGGCCGCCCTCCTTTTGTTCGAGTATCTTTACTTGCCCTTTCCGACCACGCCAGCCACCGCCTCTCCCTATTACTCCCGTCTGGCAGCCTCCTCTGAAGAAGGCGCAGTCCTGGATTTACCCATGGGGCGAGAACCCACCAGGTATTATTTGTACTATCAAATCATGCACGGCAAGCCCTTGGTAGAAGGGATCGTCTCGCGCACCTCACCCGAGGCCTACGCCTTGATCGACACAACGCCGATCCTGCGTTCCCTTAGAAATTGCGGCGAGGACGCCCTTCCGCCGGCCGGCCTTGCTCTTCAGACCATGGCCGACAACGGTATTACATACGTGATCTTGCACAAGCAGCTCGTGAAGCAAAAATCCCTCGATACGTGGCTTGACACCAGAACGGCAGATCCTGATTACGAGGACCAAGACATTGCCGTGTATAGCACTCACGCCAGCTTGCGCGCCTCCCCAGGGGCAGCTCAGTTACTCGAGGGCTGCATCGCGGTCCGGCCGCTCCTCACCCCAACCGCCCCCGCTCTACAGGGCCAGGCATTGGAAATTCCCCTAGAATGGATCGTCGGCAACTCGCCACAGGAAGAATACGTGCTCGAACTGGCCCTGGTCGACGCGACAGGTGAGCCCAGGCGCCGTCGCTATTACGAAATCGTGCCCGGCGCCTTCATCGTGTCATGGCAAATGGGCAAGCGGCATACAGCACAATATACTTTTCAGCTAGACTCGCTGCTCTTGCCGGGTGACTACTCTCTGTGGGGCAGCCTGGTGCCGCTGAACAGAAATAAATCTCCCCTACTTTCTGCGCACGTGGCGGATATCCAGATCGCAGCCTCCCCGGCCGGCTTTTCGCCACCGGCGATTTACGAGCAGGTGGTCAATGCCGAGTATGGCGCTGACTTGCGCCTGCAAGGGTACACTTTGGAGCTGAGCAACGCTGCCCTTCATCTTAGCCTGGACTGGCAGGCACTGCGGCACGTAGAAACGGATTACAAATTCTTTGTGCACCTGCAAAGCGCAGAAAGCCAATCGCTCGTGGCGCAGGTGGATGCCAGGCCTCAAGACTGGACTTTTCCCACCAGCACCTGGCAAGAAGGGCAGATCGTCTCTGACGAAATGACGCTTGGGCTGGAAAACGTCCCGCCAGGCACATACCAGTTGGCTATTGGCGTCTATGATGCCTATACAGGTGAACGCTTGGCGATCACAGGCTACCCACCCCACATGGCTGTCGATGCCGGCCGGCTTTTGCTGCCGGAGACAGTCGTGCGCCAAAGATCCGAGCGTTGACGTTTGCAAAATGTATGCTATGATAAGCCGGCACTATAATCGTGAACGGTTGCTTTATGTCAAAATCAATCGACGTTCCCTTCTCCCAAGCCTACGCCGCTTTGCATCACCGCGAATGGCGTGCCATTAAGAAATGGCCCACCATTAGGGAATGGTGCGGGATCATCGCCATCTTGTGCTTGGCGACGGCGTTGCGCTTTGCGGACCTGGAGCGCGTGCCGGCGGCCCTCAACGTCGACGAAGCCCTCAACGGCTACGAGGCCTATTCGCTACTCAAGACCGGACGCGACGAATGGGGGACCCCCTGGCCGGTGCTCATCAGAGGGTTTAACGACTATCGCCGGCCGGCCATCGTCTACACGGCCATCCCCTTTGTCGCCATGCTTGGCCTGAGCACGTTCAGCATCCGCGCCACGGCCGCCACGTGGGGGATATTGACCGTTCTGCTCACGTACTGCCTGGCGCGCGACATGGTCAACAAGCAGGCCGGCCTGCTGGCTGCCTTGATGCTGGCCGTCTCCCCTTGGCACGTGCATTTTTCACGCAGCGGGCGGGAAGCGGCGACGGCGATCTTTACGATCGTCCTGGGCCTGTGGTGCGGCTGGCGTTGGTACAAAAAGCGCCAGGCGGGCTGGTTGATCGGAGCCGGTGTGGCCTTTGGCCTATCCTTCTATACTTACAACACCACCCAGGCATTCACGCCGTTGATGTTAGCCGTGTGTGGATTGATCTTTGCCCGGACGCTCTGGCAGCATAGACATCTCAGCCTGGCCACGACCGCGGTCCTGGCCGTGGTGTCCGCGCCACTGCTCTATGCTCACACCAACACCCCCTACGCGCAAAATCGCCTGGACGCCGTCACGGTGTTCGAGGCGGGCAAGCCCCTGTTACAGTCGTTTAGCCTGGTCGTGCGCCAATGGCTTGGCCACTTCTCACCGGATTACCTGTTCCTCCACGGCGATGCGCACCTGGTACTCCACCCGGCCGGTTTCGGCCAGTTGTATCTCGTGGAAGCGATTCTGCTGCCGCTGGGCGCGCTGACCATGGTCTTGAGGCAGGCAACTCGCCGCGCCGGGCTGCTGCTACTGGCCTGGCTTGCGTTGGGGGCCGTGCCGGCCGCGCTCACGACGCAAGATATGGGCAGCGCCCACTCGTTGCGTGGGATGCTGGGCGTGCCGGCTTTTGCTATCCTTTCCGGACAAGGCTTTATGGCCCTAGGAAACACCCACCGCATCAAACCTAGCCTGCGAACGATCGGCCTGGGAGCGCTGGCCGGTCTGCTCGCCCTCAATGCGGGCATCGTCTTACACCACTACTTTGTCATCTATCCCATCCAATCCGCACTTGCCTACGAATACGGCATCAAACAAGCTGTGGACTATATCACCATCCACGAAGACGAATACGACACAATCGTGTTGACCGATTGGATCAGCCAACCGCATATCTTTGCAGTGTACTTCCAACGCTACGATCCCCAGCGCTTCCAGGCCGAAGCCAATTATGGCCACAAGCTTTCGGCCAAGCTGAAACGATGGGGCAAGTACCAGGCCGGCGACGTCGAGAAGCTGTATTCCGAGCTGGAGCACGGGCTGTTTGTGGCCCGGCCCCACATGCTGGAGGGTGTAACACCCACCTTGACGATCTACCATCCCGACGGCTCACCGGCCTTTAACGTCTTGGCCAAGTAAATGACGATCAGACAGCAACAGCTACAAGCCATGGCTCGTTTTTGTACCAGCAAGGCGCCGGGTGCTTCACGGACTACCCATTGTGCCAGGTGGATAGCCGTGATCCTGCTGTGGGTGTTATTTGCCCAGGCCATTGGCGCGGCGGTGCGCACTTCATTGACGATTGACGAAGGTCTACACATCACCAGTGGCTACTCGATCTGGCGCACGGGCGATTACCGGCTGGTCGAAGAACACCCGCCACTGGCCAAGCTGATCGCCACCTGGCCGCTGCTGCTGGTGCCTGACCTGCCCTCGCCGGTCGGGCTGCCAGGCTGGGAAGAAGGCGAGTTGGTGCGCGTGATGAAAGGCTGGCTGCAGCCCTACCGCCCGTTCGAACGACTTGTTTTTGCCTCGCGCGTTTCCATCGTGTTGATCTCGCTCGTGCTAGGTGCAGCGGTCTTTCGCTGGGCGGCCGAACTGGCGGGAGTGCGGGCCGGGCTACTCGCCCTGGCGCTGTATGCCTTCGATCCTAACATCCTGGCCCACAGCCCCCTAGCCGCCACCGACCTGGGCGCGACGGCCTTTATATTCTTTGCCCTGTATGCCCTGTGGCGCGCCTGGCGCCGGCCTGGCCGCGCTACGATAGTCATGGCCGGTGTGACATTAGGTCTGGCGCAAGCCACCAAGATTTCGGCCTTGATCTTGCTACCACTGTTCGTTGCCCTGGCCGGCACGCGCGCCGCCTGTTCACTCCCTCCCAAGACCCCCTATCGAGGAGTAGGGACTGGGGCTCTATGGCAAACGCTGGGACAAATGGGGGTATTGCTGGCTGCCATCTTTACGCTGGCAGGCCTGACGCTGTGGGCTGTCTATGGGTTCGAGCTCAAGACGCCTCCGGGTTGGAGCATGCCCGTGCCGGCCGCCAGCCATCTCATCCCCTTTGAACGTGTGCAGGCCGACTTGTCGAGCGGGCGCCCCACTTTCCTGATGGGGCAGCTCTACGAACGCGGGGTGTGGTATTACTTTCCGCTCGCCTTCGCCCTAAAAACCCCACTGCCCGCGCTTATCTTGCTCTGTGTATCTGCTGTGCTTTTCATCCTCAGGGCCATCCATATCCGGCGAAACGCACCTGCGCAAATGGCACGCCACCTGTTCGGTGGGTTCAGCCTATGGGCATTCCCGTTGGTCTACCTGGCAGCCGCCCTGGTCCAGCCCTTCAACATCGGCTACCGCCATTTGCTGCCGGTGCTGCCGTTCATGTTCGTCTTCATCGGAGCGCAAGTTTCGAGCTTCACGTTTTACGTTTCATATCATCCCGAGCTTGTCGAGGGACGTTTTACGTTTCACGTTTCACGTTTCACGATTCATGCTTCGCGTTTCACATTCTACACCCTACTCCTCTGGTACGCCTCCGGTACGCTCCTCACCTTCCCCCACTACCTGGCCTATTTCAACGAACTGGCCGGCGGGCCAGCCGGCGGCTACCGTTACCTGGTGGATTCGAACGTGGACTGGGGGCAAGGCTGGAAAGAGTTAAAAGCCTATATGGACTCGCACGGCGTCGAGCGCATCAAGTTCGCCCAGTTTTCGTCTAACGACCCGGCCACGTATGGCATTGACTACGAGCCTATTGCCCCTATGACAGGCGTACCGCCTGTGCTGCCAGCGCGCTTCAATCCCGCATCGGGCGTATATGTCATCAGCGCCTCGCCGCTGCAAGGCCTGCTGGTGGCCGACGTCAACAGCTACGACTACTTTCGCCACCGCACCCCGACGGCGCGTATAGGGCATGCACTATTCGTGTACGACGTCCGGCCGCTCGTCCCCCCACCCGGCTGGGCGGCCTCGTGCGCGGCGCCCGCCCCACCCCTGGAGCCGGCCGACATGGCCCAGGGCTTTGGGCGGGACGATCTCCGCCTGGTATATTTTGATTGCCAGCAGACGTGGGTATTCCCAGGCAATTCGCCTCAAGGCTGGACAGTATTGCCCTACAGCGTCACCCAAGACAAGGGGGCCTTTGCACAGCGTTGGCTCGAACAAGCCGATCTGGTCTTTACGCAAAAGCAATCCTTCGCGCGGCCTCCCCATGCCATCTTTTTGGCACCCGGTGGAGAAACAAGGGCAACGCTCACTGGTGCAGTTTCGCTCTCCGCGAGCGTGGGTGGGACGGTTGAATTCCTGGGCTATGCGCTCGACCGCACAGTCGCGCGGCCAGGCCAATCCATCGAACTCGTCACGCTGTGGCGCGTCACAGGCCAGCCGCCCGGCCCGCTTTCCGTCATGGCCCACCTGGTAGGAGCAGAGGGGCAGGCAGTGGCCGTTGGCGATGGGCTGGGATTCACCTCCGAACAGTGGCAGCCCGGTGACGTATTTGCGCAACGCCACACGCTCACACTCCCACCCGACACGCCGGCCGGCACGGCCTGGGTCCAGACCGGCTTGTACACCCTGGCAGATATACAGCGACTGGAGATCACCCAGACCGGTCAGGCGATTGGGGACAGTCTGCGCCTGGCAGCGGTGGATATAAATCCATGAGCACAAGCGGCAAAAGGTCCTTCGCGCCCTTGATAGCCGTCCTCCTGCTCCTGGCCTTGTTCGGCCAGGCCGTTCTCAGCTCCAGGCGCATGTCATTGACCACCGACGAGCCAATGCACATCGCTATGGGCTACACCAGCCTGGCGTCGGGAGATTATCGCCTGCTGCCGGCCCACATCCACCCTCCCCTAATCAACGAGTGGGCGGCCTGGGCGCTGCTGCTGCAGCCGGAGCGCCCCGACCCGCACCAGGTGCCCGGCTGGGACAAAGGCGATTTGTTCAAATTCAGCGTGCAATTGCTCGAGCGTCTGGGGCCAATCGAGGCGGTCGAGTTGGCCACGCGCGTGCCGATCGCGCTTTTATCCCTCCTGCTCAGCGCACTGGTCTACCGCTGGGCAAGCGACCTGTTCGGCGCGCGCGCCGGGCGACTGGCGCTTTTCTTGTACGTCCTCGACCCCGCCATCATCTCCAACTCGCACGTGAACACCACCGACATCAGCGCGCTGGCCCTGGGGCTGCTAGCCACTTTTGCCGCGTGGCGCGCCACGCGCCGCCCCTCAATCCGCTTGATCGCCCTCAGTGGGCTTGCGTTGGGAGGCTCGATCGCCGCCAAGGTTTCTGGCCTGTTTTTTGCGCCGATGCTGGCTGGTCTAGTCGGCGTCACGCTGCTGCGCGCCGACTGGGGCAAAGGGGAAGGCAAAGCCCTATCCAGGATCATGGCGTCGTGGGCCGCGCGCCTGGCGCTGATTTACGTCCTGGCGGGCGGCGTGGTTTGGGCCGTTTACGGCTTTGAATTCAAGCCGCTGCCCGGCGGCGCGCTTCCCATCCCCGCTCCATCGCACTGGCTCATCTTGCAAGCCTTCAGCCAACACGTGGCGGAAGGACACACCGCCTTTCTGGCCGGCCAGGTCAGCCAACACGGCTGGTGGTGGTACTTTCCGCTGGCTTTTGTCGTCAAGACCCCCTTGCCCAGCCTGATCCTGTTAGCAGCCGCGCTAATCAGCATGATAGCCTGGCGGCCGATCTCCTGGACGGATTATGCCTGGCTGCTGGCCATACCGGTGATCTATTTTGCCAATGCGGTCATCAGCACGATCGACATCGGCTATCGCCACCTGCTGCCGGTGCTGCCATTTATGTTTGTGTTTATCGGGGGGCAGATTTGGGGGTTCAGGGTTCAGGTTTCAGGTTTCAGGTTTCAGGTTTTACGTCTCACGTTTTACATCTTGCTCTTCTGGTACGCCGCCGGCACACTTCTCACCTACCCCCACTACCTGGCCTATTTCAACGAGCTGGCCGGCGGGCCGGACGGCGGCTGGCGCTACCTGGCCGACTCGAACACTGATTGGGGCCAGGCGCTCAAAGAGCTGGCGGCTTACCAGCGAGCCGAGGGGGTCAAGCCGGTGCGCTTGTCGGTCTTCACCTTTATCGACCCGGCCATGTACGGCGTAGACTATGAGCCTCTGACGCCCATGCAAGGCGGCACACCGGCGGTGTTTCCCTCGCGCTTCAACCCGCCGCCCGGCGATTACGTCATCAGCGCCACCACGCTGCAAGGCATCCCCCTGGCCGACCCGGAGATGTTCGATTGGTTTCGCAAGCACGAGCCAGCCGCCAAAATAGGGCACGTGATGTTCGTGTATCACCTTCAGGCCAGCCAGCCGCGCACCTGGCTCGCGCAGTGCACCACACCTGTTGCGCCGCTCGGAGCGGAGCAGATCGCTGAAGGCTTTGGGCGAAGCGATTTGCGGCTGGCGTATTTCGACTGTTCGCAGAGTTGGCTGTACCCTGGTGGCGGGCAATCACCCGGCTGGGTGGTGCTGCCGCAGGATGCGGCACAGGATGCGGCGCGAGACGCGCCCGTGGGCAACCCGCGTTGGTTAGAGGGTGCGTGTTTGAGCTACGAGCAAAAACGCCCCGGCTTTACGCCGCCGTTCCGTATCTATGAGGGAAATTGTCAATTATCAATGATCAATTATCAAAGTGAAGGCAAGCGCGTATACGTTGCGCCATCGGACATGGCGCTGGCCCAAGCATTGAGCACGGCGCCGCTCGATCTGCCGCTCAATTTCGAGGCGGGATTGACGCTGTTGAACTATACACTAGACCGATCCACGCTCAGGCCAGGCGAGACGGTGTACCTGGAAACGACCTGGCGGGTGGAGCGTGTGCCGTCCCGGCTGCTATCGCTGATGGCGCACGTGCTGGGGCCAGAGGGGCAGGCGGCAGCCGTCGGCGATGGGCTAGGAGTGCCTATTGAAAGCTGGCGGGCGGGTGACGTGTTCATCCAACGGCATAGCTTGACCCTGCCCCAGGACACACCGCCGGGAACTTACCTGGTGCAGACCGGCGTGTATTGGCTAGATGACGGGAAACGCTGGGCTGTGCAAGACAGCCGCACCAGCGGCGATCGCGTGCTGCTGGCCCCTCGTTAGCGCAAGATGAGGGGCAAGTAAACGCGATGGGTTTGCCCCAGCACGCCAAAAATTCCCGTCCTATCGATGGCTCCGGCCAAGTAGCCGCTGGATCTCTTGGTGAGCGTAACGCCCTCGGTCACCCAATGGGTGTCATCGAGGCGATAGAGCGTACAAGTGTCACTGATGAGCGCCGCAGTCCTCGGAAAGCCTAGCACGAATTCGAGCGGCACATTGAAACGGCTGATTTCCTCCGCTCCCCGTCGAGCTTGCAAAGTGAAAAAGTGGTCTATCCCACCCAACTCACCCTGCCTGTCGCTATAAGAAGCATACACAAGGGTAAACGCGGTGCTGGAATCCACCGCCCCTGGCGGCACGGTCAACATAGTCACATGCCCGGGGTACGCCAACCAGAACATCCCTCCACCTGAATCTATGCTGCTCTGAGCAACGGGAGTAGGCGTCGGCGAGGGGGTAGGCGTGGGGGAAGGCGTAGGTGTGGGGGTAGGCGTAGGTGTGGGGATCAAGCCCAACTTGGAATAGAACACGTCCCTGCAAGCAGCGCGGTAGCTCTGAACAGCCCCTACCACGGGCATATCGCTCGACTCGGTCACGCCGACAACGTGTGCAACCCAGTCCTGATCGAGTGCCACGCCCCAGTTCCTGTCCAATCCAGCCCCACCCAAGAACGACGAATACAGCAACTCTCCCTCGCCGCTCAAAGCGAGCACAAAGCCATCCATTACCCCCCCAAAGCCTGGCTGAAGCGCAGCCGAGCACGGGAAATCAGCCGACTGGGTCTGGCCCACCACGTAGATATTTCCACCACTATCCAGGGCCAAATCTCCCCCGTAATCCTCGTCCTGTCCCCCCAGTAGAGTTGAAAACACCAACGAGCGGCCATCCGGGCTCAATTTGGCAACAATGGCATCCGCATAACCCAAGCGAGAAGACTGAATAGACTTGACCAACGGAAAGTTGGGCGAAGCCGTAAAACCTGTCACATAGGCATAACCCTCTCGATCTACTTCTATTCCCCAGCACTCGTCTCGCCCACTCCCGCCCAGGAAAGTGGAATAGATCACCCGGTTATGCCAGGGATCAAATTTGAAGACCATGCAATCATCCCAATCACCACCGAACTGGGCTTGAATGGGGTTGACAAGAGGAAATCCGGGCGAAGAAGTCATGCCGCTTCCATAGATATACCCGGCAGCGTCGACGGCAATGTCAAAGATTTGATCGCGTGATTCCGCGCCAATGTAGGTGGAATAGATCAGCTCCCCATTCGCGTCAAAAATGGAAATAAAGCCATCCTCATCGTCTGGGCCATACACTTGAGATTGCCAAGGAGTCAGCAGTGGATAATCGTCCGAGTAAACCTCCCCCGCAACGTACACATTTCCCACCGAGTCCGCCACGATGTCATCGATTTCCTCCGCTCCACTGCCGCCAATAAAGGTCGAGTAAACGAGCCTCCCTTCAGGGTCCAATTTGAAAACATAGGCATCCTCGTACCCGGCAAACCCAGGCTGCCAGGCGTTCAACACAGGGAAATCAGGCGAAAAGGTTTCGCCTCCCACGTAAGCGTTGCCCATACCATCCACTGCGATCGCATTGCCCTCCTCGCCGGACGCCCCACCCAACACCGTCGTGTAAACCAGATTGCCGGCCGCGTCAAACTTGGCCACAAAGACATCCTTATCCCCAGAATACGTCCTTTGACCCTGAGGAGCCGCCGGGAAATCAGCCGACCACGTAATACCCGTGATATACACGTTTCCATCATCATCCGCTGCAATGGACCAGCCCTCATCGTTAGCGGAGCCGCCCAGGTAGGTGGCGTAAAACAAGCTAGAGGCGACGTTGCCGGGCTGCAGAGCCTCGCCCGCAAGCTGGAGCGAGATGGGCGACCCAAGCCGCCATTTGGCCGGATCATTGCCGATATAGTAATGCGCAAGCGCGGGTGTGTGCCCGCGTCCATCAGGTGATACATCGCCAGCCGCCGCAGGCAAGGACGAATTCGAAACAGCCAGGCAGAATAATACAACGGCTGTACATACGCCCAGGCCCAGTCCGCGCCCCATGATTCCTTTAGACATACTCAAAAACCTCCACGTGTTGTTAAATGTGTCTACTACAGACCCTAAGGGTTTAGGAAAATCCTTAGGGTCTTGCCTGCCCCGGGTTCAAGCCGCCGGGCGTGAGCAGATTTTGCGCGCCGGGCATGACATCGTCGCCGGCATAAGCGCGATGCAGGTCGAGCAGCCACCCGCCGAGGCCAGGCTGATCGTCGCCGGTCAGGGGGTCGTCCCCATCGTCGTTGTCAAAGGGCGCGCGGCCGGGTAAGCGGTTCCGCCCGAAAACGCAGCCATTGTCGGCCGATAGGCCACGAAAGGGGTGCTCAAAAACAACGCCATCGACCAGGGCGCCAAAAGCCGCCGGCGTGACGTTCGCACCCTCGGCCACAAAGTCAATCGCCACGTCGTCCGCAAACGAGCTCGTCGGCCCCGGCGCCAGCAGGACCAGGTTATCGTTCGAGCGCCCCAGTCCAAAGCCGGGGTCAGTCGCCGCGTCCAATGCCCCGTTCCCCACGTACAAAACCAGCCGCCCATCCGAGGCGTCCAGGTCATCTCGCGGGAAATTCAGCGCGTTGGATTCGTTGTCAGTAGCCAGGAGCAAGATCACCGTCCCGCGCGGCAGAGCGGCAAAGGCGGCAGTGGACGGCAAGATCAGCGAGCCTTCGTCGGTGGCCGTCTTGGTGTCGTTGTCCGTGACGCGCCAGCCACGCATATCCAATCCATCCTGCACAACCAGGATTTCGACCCAGTCCCCTTCGAGCGGCCGTCCCTCCAAGCTGGCGTAAGGTGTGCCGTCGTCGTTGATCCAAAACTCGTTCAAGATGGCGTCGTTGGGGAGCAGTGCGCCGGCCGGGGCAGGTGCAAAGCGCGGCGACAAGCTGCGCGGGGCACTGGCCGTCAACGTGATGGCCGGCGTGGAGGGCAAATCTAGCGCGTCCCAGCCAGCAAAGACGTAGCCGGGCGTGGGGACAGCTGTGACGCGAATCTGACTGCCGGCAAAATACACGCCCTGCCAGGGCAAATCCCGCAGTGGCCAACCGTTGACGACCACGTAACCCTGCCCGGTCGCGGGCGGCATGAACTCGAGCGTCAGCGTGCCTGTCAGGTTGAACTTGCCCATCAGCTCCTGGCGCATCCGCTCAGGCCTGGCGCGCACCCACGCCCGCAAGGCAAGCCCGTTCGATCTCCAATCGAGCGGGCCTGGCCAGCGATTTTCTTCATAACGGACATCACTTGAAAGCGCCGACATGCCAAGTGTCACGCGAGCGTCTACAGATCTGGCCGACAAGACCGTGTTGAGCAGGTCGGCTGCCCGGCTCACAAAAGTGGCCCGGTACTCATCGTTGTCGAGCAATCTGCGCAGCAGCAAGGTCGAGCGCAGCCAGGTACCCCCCTCGTGGGGATCGAGTGCGTAAGAGCGGGTGGCCCAGTCCACAGCTTTGAACTCCAGGTCGCCAGTGGCGCCGTAGCCGCGCGATGCTTCCCAGGCGATCCAAAACCAGCGCCCGCCCGGCTCGCGCGGCCTGGCGCGCACGGCGTTGTGCTGCGGCCAATCATCGCTGGCCACGTACATGTGCAGCAAGACGTAATCGGTGAAATTCTGCACGTCAACCTGGGTTTGGACAAAGGCAAAATTCTCCGCCTCGGCCAGCGAATGGGTCTCGACAAAATCGAGCAGCGCCTCCCAACGCGCCACATCTCCCTCTTGTGCCTGGCGGTTCTCGATCAAGTCGGCGTCCTGGATGTTGTAATGGTCCTGCAGAAAAAAGCGATCGGGCCGCTCGCGCAGGTTATAAACGCCCCAGGGCTGGCCGTTCAAGAACAGCACCACGAACTGGCCGCGAGGTGCCACTCCCCCAAGCTCTTGCATCAAGTCGGCCGTGATCTGGTTTTCGAGCAGCGTCCAGCGCAAGGATCTGTCCAAGCCACTGCGCACACTTCCCGCGTCCAACACCAGGCGCTTGAAAGAATGCCCGTCACCCTCAAACAGCGGATAATCCAGCCTGGCCTGGCCATACTCCTGGCGGAAATACAGCCAGAACGACTTTTTGGGCAGGCCCTCGATTTCACTGCGAATGCGCAGTCCGGCCGGTGTGGCAAAAGCGAGCTGGTGGTCAGAAGTGATATAGCTCAGATGGATCGAGCGTTCCCAGTCTGCCCCACGCGCCAGCTCGTGCGCTTCCAGGTCAGCCAGCTCGGCCGGGTCGATGATTAACGACAGCACGGGCAAGCGCGCCGGCACTCCCATGACGTAACTGGCGCTGACGACCGGCCCCCACTGCCCATCCTCAGACACCTCGCGCGCGCGCAAGACGACGACACTGGGCTGCTGATCGCCCCCCAGGTGAAACGGGTGTTGATACAGTGTGCCCACCGTATAGGTCGGGACGCTGCCATCGGTGGTAAATACCACCTTGGCGCCCGGCACGCCGGCCGGCGTACCGGGACGCATTTCCACCCTGATGTCCTCGTCGTAATAGCCGCCAGGTGGGGAAAAAGCCAACGTGCGCGATGCTTCCCTCTGCGCCAGGGCGTCGCGGGCGATGTTTGCCTTGGCTGAGCGGCGCTCCAGGCGCGTTTGCAAGGCCGGCGTCAGGGTCGTTTCGCCCAGGCGAACAGATAGGGCCACCAGGGCTGCCAGGGCAAGGCCCCAGATCACGTACATGACACGCCGTGCAGTTACGCTCATTCCAGTTCCACCTCGGCCAGGAACAAGCTGCGATCGGGTAACTCTGTGCCGGCATGGTTGCGGACAGCCAGGCGTTGGCCGCTGTCTGGCCGGTACAGGCCAATGCGCAGCGTGTAGCGGCCCGGCGGCACATCCGGGCCGAGCGGGACCAGGTGCTCGTCCAAGATGTATTGCCCGGCCTGCCAGTCGGAAGTGGGGCGAGTGCCGTACACAGGAACGCCGTCGTGCTGGGCGAGGAGGCGCCCGTCGGGCGACAGCAGGTGCACAAAGATGTGATAGAACCCGGCCGGTGCAGCCTGCGCGTGCCAATACAAGCGCACCCGCAGCACATCCTCCTGGGCATCGCGCTCAAGGCTGAAAGCGGCATCATCCCCTCGCAGGGGGAGCCCTGTCCCTGCCTGCCGGCTAAGCGATCCCCAATCCCCCCGCATGAGAAGCGCCGGCCTCAAGCTGTAGCCCACCAGCTCGATCCCATCGTCAAATGTGGCCGTGATTGGATAATCCGCTTGCAGTGCTTGGGTGCTGACCCACGGCTGCACCTCCAGGTATGCAAGCGTAAGCGACTCAAAGATTGAGCCGTCTCGCATCACAGGCAAAACATGCTCGAGCTCGTCCATGTACACCTGCGCCTCCAGCCGGTAGGCGCCGGGCGGGATGTCGGGGGGCATGTCGAGCGTATAGCGGTCGAACAGATAATCGCCCGACCGCCAAAAGCTAGTCCGTGCGCCGGCCGGGCGGTCATTGACCACCTCGGCCCACATTTGCTGCGTCTCCTCGGCGTAGAGGCGCAGCCTCACACCCAGCGTGCGTGTCACGGCCCCAGGAGCGCTCCAAACCAGCATCAAATGTTGTGCCTGGCCGGGAATGATGCGGGACGAATCGAGGCAATAACCCTCCATCTCAATCTGCTCACCTGCAAGCTGTCCCCACACGGCGTCCGCTTCCCAATCGCAGCCTGCCTCGAACGGGTCGGGGCGATAACGCCAGACGACGAGTGGGGCCATGCTGTCGTAAGAATTCGAGGCGGTGTAAACACGCCGATAATGCGCCTGGAACCATGGCCGCTCCACCCAATCCGCCCAAGTCAGTCCACTCGACGTAACGCAATACTCTGGCAGGTAGGTAACATCTAACACACGCCCCCTCACACCGTCAGGCTTGCTCACAACGCGCCACGTGCTCCAGCCGGAGAAATAGCCCACCAACGCTTTCTGATCGCTCCACACTGTCGTCCCTGCTGGTGCGTTTTGGCGCAGCCACAGCCCGACCTGCGACCACAGCGCCACACGCTCGGCGGTGTGCGGCGTGAAATCCAGCAGGCTGGCAGCGCCTCGGCCATACACAAGCCCCAACAGCGCCAGCAGCACCAGGATCAGAATCAGCGCGCGCCGTTCGGCGGGCGGCAGCGGCAGCCGCTTGAGGCGCGAGGCAGCCCAGTCCAGGTTCCAGCCAGCCAGCAGCGCCAGGCCAGGCGCCAAAGCAGGCACATAATCTGCCATAGTGGAGCATCCCCCCCAGGCCAGGTTCAACTGGTCATAGGTGCACGCTGCCAGGGCCACCAGGGCGGCGAGGCCTAAATAGGCCCCCCCTCTAATCCCCCCCGCATGCGGGTGGGAGGATTTTCCCCCTCCCACCAGGGGAGGGGAAGTGGTCGCCCGCACCCCGCCGGCCACCAGGGCCAGCCCACCCCACAGCCAACCCATCACGAACAGCACGTCGCGCCCGGCCAATCCAAACAGGGCTGGCTCCACCGCCAATGCCGCCGCTGCAAAGACGGCCATCACGGGCCGATTGAAACGCAACCCTAGCCCATACACGGCCACGATCGACACTAACCAGCCCGCCACGCTCAAGAGCAGCCCGGCCTGTGGGATATCGCCACCCATGCGATGCCAGCCGGCCAGCGGCGCGAGGAACAACAGCGAAGCGGCGCAGCTCACACCGGCGCCATACTGAGCTGGCTCGTCATAATAGCTGGCGTTGGCCAGCAATCGTGCAGACTGAAAAGCAGGATAGGCCGACTCGCCGGGCACGTCGCCGCGCGCCACCAGTAGAGCCAGCACAGCGATCAGGCAAACGAGCAAAGGTAATTGAGCCACGCTCTCTGCCCACGACGATCTTTTAATCACGAATCCCCTTTGGGGCTAATTGGACTCCGGGACGGATGACACGAATTAGGCTAAATTTCAAAAGATATTCGTGAAATTCGTCTATTCGTGTCATTCGTGATTCATTTTCGAAATAGCGCATCATCGTTCCTTCGTGAACGGCAAGTACAGCTTTTCCACGTCGACTGCAACACCCCAGACGCGCGTTCCGTCCAGGTCGATCCAGTTGCCGGTCTGAACCAGCGTCTGGCGCGCGACCTCGTCAAAACGAACGGCCGAAGCAGTGATCGTCGCCGGTCCATACTCGGGCTTCTTGGTATAGGCAGCCAGGCCGGTGATCAACGCCTGTGAAATGGCGGCATTCCGCAGCGTGAGCTGCGAGCCGTCCTTGGCCCCCACGCCCATATAGACGCGCGTTGCCGTCAAGCCATCGACGTCAGCCTGGCTGTTTTCGCCCACCGAAATGGCCTTGTCGCCTATATCCGTCGCCGTCATATCGCGGACGGTCAGGCGAGTACCGCTTATGTCCAGGCCATCGTTGCCCGTGTCGTGGAACGCGCACCTTTCCACCAGGCCGGTCGAAAAATCCGAATCGAGCGCGTCATAGGAAGTAAAAGCCAGCTCGCTGTCCAGGAGCTCGAACGGGCTGTGCACAAAGTTGATCGCGTCCTCGGTCTGGTTGTACAACAAGTAGCAGTAAGCCAGGCGCGCCGGACTCTTGTAGAACGTCACACCGGCTGTAGTGCCCCAACCAGGACGATGCAGGCCGCCCGTCTTTTCGATCGTGACGTGGCGCAGCGCGGAGGGCACCCCCGCCTCCACAACGGCTATACCTCCCCACGTTTCCGCGCCCTCGGCTGCCGTCAACAAGACAGGTGCATCTGAGCGGCCTTCAAGCAGCAGCGGCCCACGATCAAGCGACAGGATAGCGCCCTCGCCAAAGCGCAGCGTCGTGCCCGGCCCCATGTAGAGGCCATAGCCGGCTGGCAGGACCAGGTCGCCCACCACCGTCCACTCGCCAGGTGCCACCAGCAGCCAATCTGCCTCTTGCCCGCGTTCCAGGAAAGCGTGCTGGGCCAAGGCTTGCTCCAGGCTGACGGAGGCGCGCGGGCTGTGCTCTAATGGCAGCGGGTAACGCAGCCAGGCGGGCTGGCGCTGCATGTCGGCATCTGCTGCGCCCAGAAGGCGAGTCACCACCGTGAGCGGCGTGGAGGCCGTCAGCGACAAGACAGCCTGGGGGACAGCGATGCGGGCATACGCCACGTCCCGCGCGTCTGCCGACAGGGGCAGCAGTGCCAATTCGTCAACGCCAGGCGCCAGCAGCGGCCGTGACTCATCGGCCACCCAGCCACGCTCCAGGGAGACAAACTGATCGCCACTCTCCAGGCCCACGAGCTGCACTGGCCAATCCAGCACGTTGCCCACCTCCACAGTACCAGTCAGGCTTGACGGCAAGTAAGCATACACCGCCTGGTAAGGCTGGAGTCGCTGGCGGATTTCTTGGGCGCGCTCCCGCAGTTTGTCCCACGGCAAGGGCAGCTCGCCAAATTCAGGCTCCAGGATCTCGTTCAGCGCGGCAAACTCGGCTCCTAAATCAGCCTCCAGTTGCCGCAAATAGTCGGGGGAGGTCACATCGAGCGCTGCCTCGACGTAGGCCGCCTGGAGCGAGGGGTCGTTATAAAACACCTCGGGAGGCCAATCAATCTCACTGTTACCCTCGTGGAGCGCATTGGCGTTGAAGCCGATCGGTTCGATGCGCATCGAGAGTGGGTTGTAATAATAGCGCAAGTTGTGCCAGTACAAGCCATGCCGCCCGCCCCACAAGTTGGTCAGAGCCAGAAAGCGCCCCATTAGCTCGACGTCAAAGGCCTCCGAGGCGGGCAGTTGGCCCGTCCAGACGCCACGCAGCATTCCCTCGGCCACCTGGCGTTGGGCGGCCAGGCCGGGCCAGGAGGCGATCTTGCCAGCCTGGTACTCGTCGAGCATGTAAAAAGCCTCGATGCCGCGCGGCACGTAGCGCTTCGCGTACAACGCGCGGTAGGTCCACATCAGGTCTTCGTTGTAGCGCATGATCAAGCCTTCACGCCGGCCCTGCGCTTCGAACAGCTCTTTGCTAAAGCCTTCTTCAAGCGCGTACATGCCCTTGGGTTGACCATTCAAGACCAGGTTCACGAACTGGTAACGCAAGCCCAGCACGTCATCCCGCCGCAGGTTAGCCATATAGCCCCATTCGTTAGCGTAATTGCGAACGGGCGGGTTGTGGATCGAAAAGACCGCCAAGCCAAACAGGCGATAGTTGTTATCCATCCTGATGCGAAACGACCACTTGTCGCCGCGCAGGTGGTCGGTCCAGTCACCCTTGAGGCTGATCTCGACGGGCATATCAACACCCTCGTAGCGCAGCGTGGCCGGCACTTGTACGTTATCTTTGGCCAGGAGGATGCCCAGCTTGAGGGCGTGCTCGCGCACGGCGGCGATTTGCTCGTAATACGGGAGAGGGATCGTGATATCGAGCGTGGGCAACTGCCGGCTCAGAGCAGGCGCGGGAGTGGGCGCGGGCAACGGCGCGGCAGCGGGAGCGGGCGTTGCTGAGGCCAGCCAGGAATGCTTACCCGGCGCGAGACAAGGCTGTGCCGGGCCGGCCTGCTTGAACAGCATACCTCCCAAGAAAACCAGGCTGAGCAGGCCGGCACGCGCCGCCCAGCGTGCCCAAGGCAAAACGGCCGGCACGCCACCCGGCTTGCCCGGCGTGTGATCTTGCCCCTCGCTCTGATCAAGACTGTTTCTAGTTCTCATACCCACAAACTCTACACCGACGACGGAAACGCCCGTAGGGGCGGGTTTCAAACCCGCCCCTACCCTTGCGTCATCCTCTCAAAAAGTCGGATGTGGCCATAAAGCCGTTGATGTACTTGGAGTTGCGCTCCGGGCGGAAGGGCAAGGCGCCGAGCGCCGCCGACAATCGATTGGCCAGGCGCGCGCCCGCCTTTAACTCGACGATCAGTGTATCCATCAGAGGCGCGCGGTAGCGCAAATTCGGATAACGAGAAAAGCGCTGGTCGTAGACGATCTGCCGCGTATCAAGCGTCAGGCGGAGCTGGCCGTCCCAGGAAACGTAATAGCTGCGCTCATAGTGGTTGACGATCGCCGGGCTGCTGACCTGGCTCAACCACACCTGAAAACGCTCGTCGGCCTGCTGGCGCAGCACGTCCAACACGTGCGGCCAGGGGCGTGCCAGATCGAGCGCTTCAGCTACGACGCACACCTCCTTCCAGCCCACCAGCCCGCGCTTGCGCTTCAACTCGAGCTGACCGGCGCTCGCGCTGAGGGCCGGCCCATACCAGCGCCAGCGCAGCTTGGCGCGCTCGCCCACCCCGCTGAGATTGCTCGTCACGCTGCCGGCGTCCCAGGAATCCAGGTAAATGTTGTTGACGCGCCGGGGCGGGAAAGCCGTCCGAAAGCCCTCGGGGTGCAGGCGCACCGCGCTTTCCACCTGGGGCAGCCAGTCGGACGGGCACACCAACTTGATTTCGTAGCGAGCTTGAAAGTCTTGCATAAATCGTTTCAGGTTTAAGGCGTCAAGGTTTCAGGCTGAGCCGCACGGGGGCGCTTTGCCGCCGCGCCTGTCCCGACAATTGGGTGAGCACGCGAATATCCAGGGACTCGCCCGGCGCACGGGCGGCGGAAAAGACACGCGTATACGGCAAGGCCAGGCTCACAAAGCGCTGCCGCCGGCCGTCTGCCGCGCGCAAGAGAATGCCGCCGGCCGGCTCGGCCCCCAGATCACCCTCAACCAACACATCTTGGCCATCTTCCACCCAGGCCGGGTCCAACGGCAAGAACGTGCTTTGGCCGAGATCAAAGCCCAGCACATGCACCGGCACGCGCTGCAAGTTGGCCAGGCTGACCCGCACGACCGCGTCAGGGGCAGGCACCTGCGGCGCGGCCCAGCTCGCCCACACAGCCTGGGATGGGCGCAGCCAGCGCGCGATGCGCTCCTGGCGCGCCGCCAACTCGTCCCAGCCAAGTTCCGGCTCACCTCCTAATCCCTGCACCAGCTCAAAAGGCTGTCCCAATTCCGCTCGCAGCCACTGTAAATAGTCCGGGCGGCTGATTCTCTCCAACGCCCGCACGTAGGCAGCCTGGATGAGCGGATCGTCAAAGCAAGCCGGCCATTCCAGCTCGCCAGAGCTTGCGGCCGAAAGCTGCTCGCCCCTCACAATCGGCTCCAGGCGCGCCGTGGCGGGATCCAAATAAAAGGCCAGGCCCGTCCAATCGCCGGGCGGGTTGCCCTGCCAGAGCGTGGCCAGTGCCAGCCAGGTAGCCACGCGCTCCACGTCCAACACGTCCGATGGGGCGCGGCTGCCGCCCTGCAAATCGCTCAAAAGAGACACAGCCTCGCTCGCGCCAGGTGAGCCATCCCAGGTTCTCGCCACAGCCGCCTGGCAATTCGACAAATCCACCAACGTGGGCGACAGTCCCTCTCCACGCTGACGCTGCCATTCCTGCCAGTAAAGCGTATAATCAAAATAAGCGACGCTGCCCGGCCGGACGCAGTCTAAAGCGCTTTCGGAAAGTTGATCGGGGCAGTCACGCTGGGCGATCAACTCGGCGACAGACGCGGGCCAGGCACCATACAGGCCCAGCGCGTCGCCGTTGAGCACGAGCCAGACGGGCTGGACAGACAAGCCTGCCCCCCCCTCAAGCTCCAGGTTGGCGCCAAGCCCCCAGGCCGCCATCGACCACGGGGACAGTCCCAGGTGTCGCCACCCCAACAGAGCGCGCCCATTCAGCGTAGCAAGCTTGATCTTCCAGCCGCCAGCCTGGCCCGGCTCGACAATCCCTCCCAGCAAGTCGATTTGGATCGGGACGAGCTGATCGGCCAGGCGAGCTGTGGCACTGATGGCCTCGCCAGGCGCAGGGATATATGCCCCCGTCGCCAGCGCGTGCTGACGCTGCGCCTGGAGTCGTTGGGCGTCCTGGAAAGCCACGTCCAGGTATAACGTGGGCAGACTGGAACGCGACCAGATCGACAGCACTTGGGAGCGCAAATAGCGCGCCAGCGGAACGTGCCAGCCCAAGCCATAGCCGGCAGCAAGCAGGCCCAACACCAGCAAGAGCGATAGGGGCGCGAGAAGCTCGCGGCGCATGGAAAACGCGCGGCGATAAGCAAACCGTCCGCCATCCGGAAGATGGGAATCCTGCCGGCTGATTTTCACAGGCTCAAGCCCCCAATGCAATTTCCTGCTGGATAAAGCTAACTTCACAGCCCGGGGCAGCTTTCTTGAGGCCATCCAGCAAACGTGCCAGCGTAAGTGCATCGGGGCAATCGACGTAATAGGTTGAGTGCAGCGTGTGATCGTGGCTGTCGAGGCGGCGCAAATCCGCCACCGGCACGTGCTCCAGCAGCACGGCGTTAATCTGATCGAGCATGGCTGAAGGCTCGCCGTCATGCCCGGCCTGGATCGTCAGGTACAGGTTGCTGCGCTGCGGCTTGCGGGCAAGCGCGCTGCGCATGAGCATAAAGCCGAGGATCAACAGCGAGCCGGCGATCGTGGGCAGGCGTTGGTCGGCGCCGGCCCCCAGCCCGATCGCGATGGCGATGAAAAGGTAAATCAATTCCTCAGGCTCTTTGATCGCGGCGCGAAAGCGCACGATAGACAAGGCCCCCACCAATCCCAAAGACAGCGCCAAAGACGACTTGATCATGGAAATGACGAGCGTCGTCGTCATCGCCAGCAGCGGCAGCAAATAGGCGAAGCGGGCCCGGTTTGACAACGCCATGCCAAAGCGTTCGTAATGCCACGCCAGCGCCATCGATAACACGGCTGCCAGCGCCAGATTGATCACCATGGACGCGAAAGACGATGTTGCAATCATTGTCTGCCATTCAATCATAACCTATCCTCCCACTTATCACAGCGAGACTGTACAATGATTCATTCGATTTGTCAAATACGCCGAATCAGGTACAATCACTTTATGGCAACGAGGTCATCGACGAACAAGCTGCGCGCCGCAGGACTCATTATCGCCACATACATGGCGCTGGCCCTGGCCTACAGCGTGATTATCCCGCCCTTCGAAGGGCTGGACGAGGTCGAGCATTTTGGCGTGGTGCGCTACGTGGCCGAAAGGGGCAGGCTGCCCGTACAGGCTCAGGCCGGCCTGGAAGATTACCACGTGCGCCAGGAAGCCAGCCAACCATCGCTTTACTACCTGTTGGCCGGTCCCCTGCTGCGCCTGTCTCGCATTTCAACCCACGATGTGCAAGCCTACCTGGTTGCTAACCCGTATGTCACCTGCGGCACGGAGGCGGTGCGCTCGAACAAGGCCGTGCTGCGCCACGAACCGCTGGGCGAAGCATTTCCGTGGCGCGATACGCTGTTGGCGCTGCACCTGCTGCGCGCACTGTCGATAGTGCTACAAGCCTTCACAGTAGCCGGCGTATACGCTATTGCACGGCGGGCTTTTCCGCACCGGCGCGGCGTTCCGGAGCTGGCGACGGCGTTGACCGCCTTCAATCCCCAATTCCTCATCGTCGCCAGCAGCGTCAATAATGACAACGTCGCCACACCCGTCATCACCTGGGCAGTCTATGTGATCCTCCTCGTGGTCCAGGAAGGGCTCAGCTCACGCCGGGCGTTGCTGTTGGGAGGCTTGATCGGGCTGGCAGCGATTTCCAAACTGACTGGGCTACTGCTGGTGCCGTTGGCCGCTATATCAATTTTCAATTTTCAATTTTCAATTTTCAAAATTCAACTGTCAACCGTCAAAAACGCAGCAGTCGCGGGAGGCATAATGCTGCTCGTCGCCGGCTGGTGGTACCTGCGCAACTGGCAGTTGTACGGCGATCCGACGGGCCTGGCGCCGATGCTGGACATTGTCGGGCGGCGGGGAGCAATCGCCCCAGGCCTGCTGCTGTCCGAGCTTGGCCTGGTCTTTCGCTCCTATTGGGGACAATTTCCGTGCGCGTTTTTCGACAGTTCGCCATACTACGCGGCCTGGGCATTAGTCGTCGGGCTTGGCTTTGTCGGTGTGGCCTGGGGGCTGCGGCGTGAAGACCGCCCTACCCGCCTACGAGCTGTCTACCTGGCAGCTTGGCTTGGATTTGTATTGATCGGCTGGCTGCGCTGGAACATGACCACACCTGCCCCCGGCGGGCGGCTCTTGTTCAGCGCCGTGGGAGCTGCGTCCACACTGCTGGCCTACGGTCTAGCCTGGCGTTGGCCGCGCCTGGGCTATGGCGGCGCCCTGGCGGCGGCGTGTGTGGGGCTGCTGGCTCTGCTGGTGTGGGTACGTCCCCTGTTTGCCCCACCCCCACTCGTGGATGCCACTCGCATTAAACCGCAGCACGCCCTTCAGGCGCAATTCGGGCCAGCCATCGGCTTGCTGGGATACGATCTCGAGTCCGAATCGTTAGGCCCAGGCAGTTACCTGGATATCACCTTGTACTGGCGCGCGCTTCAGCCCATAGCAGCCGACTATACCCTGGCGCTGCAACTGGCGGCTCTTGCCCCCGGTGACACGCGCACCTTGCTCAACTTTAACACCTGGCCCGGCGGCGGCAATCTGCCCACATCGGCCTGGCCGCTCGGGCCGGTGAGTGTGGATCGCTACCGGCTGCCCCTGCCAGCCGACACGGGCTTCACACAAGCCTGGCGGGTCCAGGCCATCGTATACCACGCCCAGGACGGGACTCGACTGCCGCTCAGCCTGGATGGTCAGCCAGCCGGGGATACGCTCACGCTCGGTACCCGGCGCGTGGCCGGCACGTCTCTTCCTACCTTGCCCAAAGACGCGCGCCTGGTCCGGCCGGCCACGTTCGACCAAAGTATCGCCCTGAGCCACGCCCAGGTGAGCGAACAAGCGGACGGCATCCACGTAAGCCTGCTGTGGCAGAGCCTCAAGCCGCTGCCTACCAACGCAACCATCTTTGTGCACGCCTACGACTTGGGGGGCGCGCTGGTGGCCACAGGCGATGGGCCGCCGATGGGCGGCAGCTTCCCCGTCTCACTCTGGCAAAGCGGCGACCGCGTGCTCGATGAGCACGTACTCGTCTTGCCAGCGACACACTCGCTCGACGCCGTGCAAATCAAAGTAGGCTTGTATCGACCTGAGGATGGGCTGCGCCTGGCCGCCATCTCCGAGCAAGGCGAACCTTGGCCGGACAATGCGGTGCTTGTATGGGATACTGGGGACAAATAATGCGACATGACATAAGCACCTGCATAGTCTTCACACACACGAGAGGAAGGTTATATGCCGAAAAAACTGTCTATTAGCTTGGGTATTTTGCTGGCGCTCGTAGCACTCGTCCAGTTCGACCTTGAAGGCAAGACAATCGCCCAGGACGCTTCGGAAGAAGCAGCCGGCCAAGACTCGGCCAATTTGCTTATCAACGGCGATTTTGACAATCCCAATTATTCATTCTACTGGCGTCCCACCAATCACTATGTAGGCGGGATGTGGTACGAATGGTTTGTGGCAGCCCCCTATCGTATTCCCGAGTTCATCGACGGCGGGGGTCCTCACCACAACGTGTGTTACCCTCAACCTGAGGGGCTTTGCGAGAATGTTGAACCTGGGGGCAACCATTCTCAAGGCTATATCCTGATGGCAGCGTCTTTCACCGCCGGCGTTTACCAACCGGTGTCCGTGACGCCATGCATGTACTACACTTTCGAGGGGTACAACCGCAACGATACCGAGTACTACCGCCCCAAGATCGGCATCGACCCGACCGGGCAAGTGCTGCCGCCTTATATTCCCCCAGATGGCGACAGCCTTCCCAAGAACTGCCCACCCGACGGCCAGTCAAAATGCCCGAACCCTGGCATAGCGGACGCCTCCCAACTCCCATCCGGCATTATCTGGTCGCCCGAGTTCGACCACGCCGCTTACACCTGGGCCGGCATCAGCGTGACTGTCGAAGCGCTGTCCTCCACCGTCAGCGTGTGGACCTATGCTGCGCCAGAAGGGGGCGGGTCCCAATCGGCTTACTGGGACAAGCTGTCCCTCGTCCAGTCGCCCACTCCGAACGGCCTGTTGGCGCCATCGGGCGCCCTGCCAGCGCCAGATGGCGGCATCACGGATGTGACGAGCGGCACGTTACTAGGCACAGCCGTCCTCAAGTGGAACACGAGCCATTTAGCGCTTTCTCAACTCTTGTATCACTACGTTGGGCCGGCAAGTTCGACCTCGTTGCCGCCACTCGCCACCGATACGTCCCAATTCGAGGGCCGGACGAGCATCAATGCCAACTTGAGCACCTCACACTCGGTCACGCTGCGCGATTTGTCGATAGGAGCCGTGTACGATATCGCCCTGCTCTCACGACGGTGGATGGGCAACCAATGCCAGACCTCGGTCTATTTGATGCGTATCCAGACCTCCGAGCTGCTGGTTCCGACCGGCGCGTTGCCAGCGCCGGACGGACGGATCAGCGACGTGAGGAGCACAGCCGTTTTCAACGCGGCCACACTCCAATGGCAAACGGCCGGTCCGGCTTACTCGCAGATACTTTACCACTACGTCGGTCCAGTCACAGCGACATTGCCACCCATCGTCAACCATACACAAAACTTGGAGATGAAAACCGATATCGACACCACGACGCGCACAGAACATTCGACCAAGCTGTACAAGCTGCGATCGATGTCTGTGTACGACGTGGCGATCCTGTCGTGTACCTTAGTGGATGGTCTGTGTGAACAAAGCTCGGCGTATCTGACACGCATTCAAACGAACGAGCTGATCGTCCCGGATGGCAAGCTCCCCTCTCCCAGTCACGAGATCACCGGCCCCATCGTTCTGTCACTTGAAAGCTCCGCCTACATCATCTGGCAATCATCTCAACCCGCTTATGGGCAAGTGCTGTACGACTATATCGGGCCGCTCACACCTACATTAGGCTTTACTCCAACGACCCGCCTTTACCTACCGATCATCGCAGCCAGCCGGAGTGGCAGTGGCTCTAGCTCCGACTATGTCTCCAGAACCTTGCCTGTCACAACACTGACGACACTCCACGTCGTCCAGGTGAGTGGCCTGATCACTGAAAGCAGGTACGTGGCCGTGGCACTATCAGCCTGGAGCGAGGGGGGACGAGACATGACGGCCGCATCGAGTCCAGTGGTATTTCAGACGGGTGCAAGGCCGACCCAACTGGCCGCCCACGATGCTCTGCAGCCATTCGTCGAGCGGCTGCACGCCTATTTCGAAGATAGTTCCAGGTTCGAGCTTCACGATGCGGCTATTTCCGAATGGCGCATCCTCTTCGCTCTTGGTGAGGAATGGTAGGCGCGAGGCAAGGCCTGCCCCTACGACAGCCATCTTCGTCTACTCAGCCCGCCGCAGCGGGCTGAGTCCCAGCGAGCGAATCTTGTCTACAAACTCGGCGCAGTAGCGGGCAAATTGCGCTCCCTGCGCCGACGACACGTTGAACATCTGAGCGCGCTGCCCGCCCAGGCCGATTTGATCCAGCAATTTTTGGACGTACTCGACCCTGCGCCGGGCGTTGAAATTACCTTCCAGGTAATGACACTCGCCTTCCAGTCAGCCGGCCACTATCACGCCGTCGGCGCCATGCTCGAAAGCATCCAGCACCAGGATCGCATCCAGCTTGCCGCTGCACGGCAGCCTGACGATGCGCGTGCTGTCCGGGTACGACAGGCGCATAGAGCCAGCCAAGTCAGCCGCGCCATAAGCGCAATAGTGGCAAGCAAAGATCGTAATCTGGGGTTCAAATTCGTCCGTCATAAGGGCATCTCCACGCTCTCGAACAAGTTCTCCACGGCTGCCTCGAGCTGTGCATCGGAGTAATTAGCCAACACGATGGCCTTGGCCGGGCATTCGGCCGCGCAACTGCCACAGCCGTGACAGGCCGCCGGCTCGATGTAGGCCGCGCCGATCAAGCCACCCACGCCAGCCAGGTCCGCTCGTACCTGCGGCACGTGATACGGGCAGACCCGCAAGCACGTCAGGCAGCCCACGCACTTGTCTGCATCCACCACGGCCACCACGCCGCCGGCCGCCAGGTACTCTTTGCTCAAAATCGTAGCCGCCCGCGCGGCGGCGGCCTGCGCCTGGGCGATCACCTCGTCGACGAGCTTGGGGTAATGGGCCAATCCGGCCATAAAGATTCCATCAGAGGCAAAGTCCACCGGGCGCAGCTTGACGTGCGCTTCCAGGAACCAACCGTCGAGGTCGAGCGGCACCTTGAGCACCTGCGCCAGCTCATACGCGCCTTCGGCCGGCACGATGGGGTTCGAGAGCACCAGCCAGTCGGCCTCCAGCGTCAAGTCCTGCCCCAGTGAAGGGTCCCACACTTTAAGGGTTAGAGGTTGCAGGTTTGAGCTTTCAGGTTGTGAGTCCCCAACTTGAGACCTTAAACCTTTCAACCTTAAACCTACCGCGTCATAGCGGACAAACAACACCCCCCGCCGTCTCGCCTCGGTGTACAACTGTTCCTTGAAGCCATAGGCACGCAGGTCTTTGTACAAGATGACTATCTGCGCGTCAGGCTCTAGCTCTTTGAGCTTGAGGGCGTTCTTGAGCGCCGTGGTGCAGCAGGTGCGCGCGCAATACTTTTCGGCCGGGCCAATGCATTGGATCATCACAATGCGGTTTAAGGTTTCAGGTTTAAGAGTTTCAGGATCCGATATTCCGCGCTCCATGTGCCAAAGCGACGCCTCAAAGTCCAATTGTGTCATCACGCGCGGGTCTTGGCCCAGGCCGTACTCGCCGCCGCGATACTCGCGCCCGCCGGTGGCCACGATTGTCACGCCGTGCTGGATCGTCGTGATTTGCCCCCCACCCGCCTGATTATCCCGCAAGCGGCTCTCAAAATTGCCCTGGAAGCCACCCGTCTCGAGCAGCTCGGTTTCGAGATACACCGTGACCAGCGGGTGCGCCTGGACCTTGTCGATCAAGTCGCGCAAGTAGGAATGGGGGTCGGAGTTTCGAGTTCCGAGCTCCGAGTTCCGAGTCAAGTCAGCCAGGAAGTGTACGTTCCACAAGTTGCCGCCCAATCGCACCGAGCGTTCGACCAGGTGTACTGGAAAGCCCTGATCTGCCAGCGCCAGGGTGACTGTCATGCCGGCCACCCCGCCGCCGACGACTAAGGCCGCCTTCTGGACCGGCACGATCGATCTGTGCAGTGGCCCCAGGCAGGCCGCTCGCGCTACGGCCGCCCGCACCAGGTCACGCGCCTTGTGCGTAGCGCCCTCCCAATCGTCCGGGTGGACCCACGAGCACTGGTTGCGAATGTTGGCCATCTCGAACAAGCCTGGGTTCAGACCAGCCGCACGCAAGCTGTCCTGGAAAAGCGGCTCGTGCGTGTGGGGGGTGCAAGCTGCCACCACCACGCGGTTAAGGTTGTTTTCCTGGATGGCCTGGACGATGCGCCGGATCGAATCCTGCGAGCAAGTATACAGATTGTTTTCGGCGTGAACGACATTCGGCAGATGGCGAGCGTATTCGGTGACAGCCGGCACGTCCAGGTAGCCGCCGATATTGCTGCCGCAGTGACAGACGAACACACCCACACGCGCCTCCTGGCCAACTATGGTGCGCTCGGGTGGATACTCGGCATGGCGCGCCAGTTGGCCACGCGCCGCGGCTAGCAAGGCCCCAGCCGCCCCGGCTGCACCGCTGGCTTCGACGACCGTTTCAGGGATGTCTTTGGGTTCGTGGAAGGGACCGGCCACATAGATCCCGGGGCGGCTGGATTGCAGGGGATCGAACAACGCCGTGTGGCAAAAGCCATATTCGTCCAACTCGATGCCCAGCTTGTGGCCCAATTGCTTGACGCCCTCCGAGATCTCCATGCCAACGGACAGCACGACCAGGTCGAATTCGGTTTCGACGAGTTCCGGGTTTTGAGTTGTGGGTTGTGAGTTGGGGGACTCGATATAGCGCAGTATTAGGTTCCCATTGGCCGGGTTTTCCTTGAGGGCCGAGATGCGCGTGCGGTGGTACTGAACACCGTATTTCTTTTGAGCCCGCTGGTAGTATTCCTCGTAACCCTTGCTAAAAGCGCGCATGTCCATGAAAAAGATGTGCGCGTCAAGTTGGGAGTCGTGCTCCTTGGCCATGATGGCTTCCTTGGCCGCAACCATACAGCACACCGACGAGCAGTAATTGTGCTGCTGGTCACGGCTGCCCACGCACTGCAAGAAGGCGATCTTTTTAGGAGCAGCGCCGTCCGAGGGGCGCTTGACGTGCCCCAGCGTCGGCCCGGAGGCCGAGAGCAAGCGCTCGAACTGGAGTGACATAACCACATTGGGGTAACGGCCCAGGCCATACTCTTGCGACAGGCGGGCATCGTAGAGCTGGTAGCCGGGCGCCAGGATGACCGCGCCCACCTGAACGTGATCGAATCGCTCTATCATGTCGTGATCCACTGCGTCCAGCTTGCAGACATAGTAGCAGCTCAAGCACTCCGAGCACACGCCGCAGGCCAGGCAGCGCGCCGCCTCAGCCTGGGCCTCTTGGTCAGTGAAACCCAGGCTCACTTCGCTGAACATGCGCTTGCGCAAGCTTGGGTCGATGGCCGGCACGCGCACACGGGGTTGGATATGGATCTCGCCTTTCAAAACGCGCTCGTCCACCTCTGGTTTGGACATCCGGACGACAGGCAATTCAGGCCGGCGGCGCGGCCTGGGTTCCTCGCCCTGCAGATACTGGTGAATGCTCGCGGCGGCTACGTGGCCCGATTCAACCGCCTCGATCACGAACGCCGTGCCGCTGACGCTGTCGCCGGCCGCGAACACGCCCGGTCGCCCGGTGACCATGGCAGCGTTCACGTCGATGGTCACCTCGCGGGTTGTTTTTACCCCGGCGCTGGCCGGTATAAAAGCCAGGCCGGCGCGCTGCCCAACGGAAAAGATCACGTTATCGCACGGCACGACGTGTTCTGAGCCCGGCACCGGCACCGGCCGGCGGCGACCGTCCTGATCTGCTTCGCCCAATTCCATCCGCACGCAGCGCATCCCCACGACGCGGCCCTGCTCATCGCCGACGATCTCGACCGGATTTGACAAAAAGTGAAACTCGACCCCCTCTTCCTCGGCATACTGGATTTCAAGCGGGTCAGCGCTGGCCTCGGTGCGCGAGCGGCGGTAGTGAACGTGTACCTCCTTGCCCAGCCGGACAGCCGTGCGGGCGCAGTCCATGGCCACGTCGCCGGCGCCGATCACGATCACACGCCGGCCCAGCTCCAACGGGTGGCCCAAGCGCACGTCACGCAAAAAAGTCGTGTTGATCAGCACACCCTCCAAGTCTGCACCGGGGATAGGCAAGCGAATGCCTTCATGCGCGCCGACTGCAATCAGCACAGCCTGATAGCCCTGCTCGAACAGCTCGTCGAGATGTGTCACCGGACTGTTGAGCCGCAAGTCAATGCCGAGATCGACAATGTCGGCGACTTCACGCTCAATAATAGCCGTGGGCAAGCGATACTCCGGCACGCCCACGCGCAGCATGCCGCCGGCCACCGGCAGCGTCTCAAAGACGGTGACGGGATAGCCCAAATGCACCAGGTCGCGCGCCGCCGTCAGCCCGCACGGGCCAGCGCCGATGATGGCCACGCGCTCGTCACGCGTGGGTGGGATAGGCGCCACGGGAGGGCGCGGCTGCGTATAGACCTTGTCCGTGACAAAGCGCTTGAGGGCGCGAATATCAAGCGGCTGGTCGACCAGGCCGCGATTGCAGGCGCCTTCACAGCGATGATTGCAAATGCGGCCACAAATGCCGGGGAAGGGATTATCTTCTTTGATGACACGCAGGGCATCCTCGTAGCGACCCTCGCGGATGAGGGCGATATAGCCCTGGACGCGCTGGCCGGTAGGGCAAGCATCGCGGCAGGGGGCAATACCTTTCTTTTCAATCGCATAGGCCGTGGGGGCAGCCTGGGGATACAATTTATAGGCGGCGCGCTGCGAAGCTAAGCCTTCGTCGAAACGGCTGGGGACGAGCACCGGGCACACGGCAGCACATTCGCCGCAGCCGGTGCACTTACTGATGTCGATGTAACGCGGCTTGCGGCGGACTGTCACGCTAAAGTTGCCGGCCTCGCCTTCGATCGCGTCTACCTCGGCATCCAACAGCATGTCGATGTTCAGGTGGCGCGCCGTATCGACCAGCTTGGGACTGAGGATGCACATGGCGCAGTCGTTGGTGGGAAAAGTCTTGTCCAGTTGAGCCATGTGCCCGCCGATGGCCGAGCCGGCTTCGACCAGGTAGACCTTGAAACCGGCCTCGGCCAAATCGAGCGAGGCCTGTATGCCGGCCACGCCGCCGCCCACGACCATCACGGCGCCAATAGGAGAGTTTTGAGTTTTGGGTTGCGAGTCTTGGGTTTTGGACTGCTGGCCTGGCAGCACAGTACCTTCTACCATTACGCACCTCCAAGCGCACGGCTCACCTGACGCAGCAATTCGGCCGGGCGCAGCGGCTTTTCCAGGTAAGCGGCCGCGCAGGGGCCTTCATCCGGCGCGGCCGGCAGGTTCACGCCATTCGGCAGGCTGGTCAACAAAATCACCGGCACGCCCGCCAGGGATGGGTCAGCCTCGATCTGGCGGCATACCTGGAAACCGTCCTGGCCTGGCATGATCACGTCTAGAATGATCAAGTCAGGCCGGGTCTGGCGAGCCTGCCGCAAACCGTTTGCGCCATCGTAGGCCACGTCCACCCGGTAAACGCTCGCCAACACCGCGACGGTCGCTTCGACAAAGTCGCGGTCGTCGTCAATCAGCAGAATGCGCGCCTGGCGGGTCACACTGTACCTCCACCTGGCGGCGGCATGGGGATGCCGCCGCTACGTTTTTCGTCAGGCGTTTGCAAATCGCGCGGCATAGACACGGTAAAGCGCGTGCCCGGCTTGTCCGGGCTATAAGGGCTCTGGACAACGATTTGGCCACGGTGGGCCTCAACAATCTTTTTGGCAATGGACAAGCCCAAGCCTAAACCGGCCACTTGGCTCACGTTATCCGCCCTGAAAAACTCGTCAAAGATATGCGCCTGGTCTTGAGGTGAAATCCCGATGCCCTCGTCGTCTATCTCAAACACCACAAGCCTGGGCGTATAATAAGCACGGAAGGTGACCGAACTGCCTTCCGGTGAAAATTTGATTGCATTGGACAGCAGATTGGTAAAGACCTGGCGCAGGCGCCGCCGCGCGCCCACGACCTTGAAAAACTCGGGTGGGCGATCGACCTTGATCTTGATCTCCTTTTCGGCCGCTGCCAGCCGCACATCTTCGATGGATTCGGCGCCGACCTCGGACGGGTCCAGCCATTCAAAATCGGCCTGGATTTGTTCCGGGCGCATGCGCGCCAGGTCCACGAGATCGCCGATCAAAGCGCGCAGATCGTGGACGCGCGAGATGCTCCGCCCGAGCATGCGCCGCTGCTTGTCGCTAATCTCGCCGGCAAAGCCTTCCAGCATCACGTGCAAATAGTTTTCGACCGCGGCTAACGGCGCTCGCAGCTCGTGCGAGACGATGGACAGGAAATAGACCAGCGTACTCATGGCATCTTTGTAACGCGAGCCGGCCACCCTGGCCACCACGCCCATCACCTTGAAGCCTACCAGCGGATTGGCCCGCAAGTACTCGCGCAGTCGCACGCCATCGGCGACCAAGGCACACGAGGGTTCCAGGGCCACGGCTGTGGTGGTGTAAATGTATGGCATGGCCAGGCTTGACCAACCAGCCGTCTCGCCGTCTTCCACGTAACCGATGGTAGCCATGCGCTCGCGTTGGCCGCTTCGCCCCAACTGGATTTTCTTGTCCAAGGCCAATTTGCCCGTGACGACGATCATCAGTTTCTCCGCCAGCTCTCCCTCGGCAAACAGCACCTGGTTCTCGGCCCAAGATTCACACTGAAATAGGGGGACCAGGCCGGCCAACTCGCTCGCTTCCAGCTCGCCGAAGAGCTCGCTCATCTGCAAGTGCTCGAGAACGTCCATCTGGTCATTCATCGCTCGCGTCCTGTTTCTCAATCCGGCTCAAGCGGCACACGAACTTGCTGCCGCTATGCTCTGCACAGTAAGGGCTTTGAGCCCAAATTTGGCCGCCGTGTGCCTCGACGATGCGCCGCGCCGTGCAAAGGCCCAGGCCGGCGCCCGGCACGAACTCGTCACGCCGGACGCGGAAATAATCTTCAAAAACGTGCGGCAGATGCTGCGCCGGGATCCCCACACCTGTATCCGAGACTTCGATCCGCACGCCATCAGACTCTGCCATCAAAACCAGCTCTACCTGCCCGCCGTCCGGAGTAAACTTGATGCCGTTATCCAACAGATTGCTCACCATGCAGCGCAAGCGCTTGGGTGAACCCTGTATCAGCAGCGGGCCGTCCGGCACACTGACGCACAAACGTATGTCTTTATCCCTGGCTCGGCTGCTGACGTGATCCACGGCCAGGCGCATGATTTCGACCAGGTCAACCGGCTGCATCTCTTGATGGATACGCGCCTCATCCAGTTGCGACACGTCGAGAAAATCATCGATCAACTGGACCAATTCCTGCAAACGCGCCACGGATCGCTCCAGCCAGCGCTGCTGGTTGGGGGCGACTTGGCCGGCGTAACCACCAAGGATAGCGTATATATAGTTGATGGCCACAGCCAGAGGCGTCTTGAGATCGTGCGATGCCAACGCCAGGAAGAACGTGCGCATGCGATCCAATTCAGCCAGCCGGTTGCGTGCCTGTTCCAACTCGTGTTGGCGGGCGGCGGCTTGTTCGGCGCGCCGCCGGTGCAGCTCCGCCGTGACTCGCGTGGCCGCCACGGCCACCAGGCTCAAGGTGATGGCGAAGGCCCCCAAGCCGGCCGCCACGTAGGCCAGGTGGCGGCTCAACTCGACGCCGGCTGGCAAAAACCCGGCGAGGTGAAAGTGCGGCAGCCAGGCTGCATACTCGCCCACGGCCAGGCCGGCAAACATCCCAATCGCTAAAGCCGTTACACGGTAGATATCACGCGCCGGCAGCAGCACGCTGCCCAAGCCGATATGGATAAAATAAAACAAGAAAAAAGGGTTCTCGATCCCACCGGTAAAGTGCAGCAGCGCAGTCAAGGCCAGCAAGTCGGCGACGATCTGCACGCTGGCGAACTCGCGGGCGTACTGGGAGAGACGTTCCAGGCGGCGCGCCCACCATGCAAACGCCAGGTTGTATCCAGCGATAATCGCCGTCACAGCCAGCACGGGCCCCCACGCCACACCGATAGTGAAGGCCAGGCGAGCCACCGCCACGGCGGCCAAGATGCCCATAATGGCCCACCAACGCAAGACGAGGTGCTGGCGCAATTGGCGTGACAACTCGACTGCTTCTGGCGTGATCGTCTCCACAAAACCTCCGAAAATAAGGTTAAGGCTAAGGTTAAGCCTACGGCCACCAACACGAGATTCTCGGTTTTGGTGAAAAGCATGCCGCCCAGAGGGCACTCGTGTGTTCTACGTGGAAGGCGCCAGGAGCTGTCCGATGCGGCGCAGCAGCTCGCCAGGCAAGACGGGTTTCTGGATATAATCCTGCACATCCATACCCATGCCTGTTTCCAGCTCGTAGCGCCGGCGGCTGGCATCTTCCACCACTGTCGTCAGGACCATGATGGGGAAATCGGGGTACTGAGGGTTCTCGCGCAGCTCGCGAATGACGGCAAAACCGTCCATGCGAGGCATGAGCAAGTCCAGGATGAGCAAATCGGGCGCTTCGAGCTGGACCATCTCCAAGCAGCGCCGTCCATCCCTGGCCGTCAAGACACGGTACGGCTGGCTGGCCAGCACGGCCAGGATGCCGTCTAAAATATCGGGGTCGTCGTCCACGACCAATATATAGGCTTGCTTTTCGTCCATGGCTCCTCCTACGATTCTCTAGTTTCTGGCTTGCGCCCAACGCGCAGCGGATTAGGCCCCAAGCGTTTAATTTCGGCCGCCATGTCAGCAGCGTAAAAAGCAAATTGCCCGCCCATGGCCGCCGACAGGTTGACCATCTGGATGCGCTGCTCCTCTAGACCAATATCCTTGAGCAGCTTGCGGATGTATTCGACTCGCCGCCGGGCATTGAGATTACCTTCCAGGTAATGGCACTCGCCCTCCAGTCAGCCGGCCACCATTACGCCGTCGGCGCCGTCTTCAAACGCGCGCAGCACGTGTCCCACGTCGAGCTTGCCGCTGCACGGCAGCTCGATGATCTTGATGGCGGTTGGATATTCCAGGCGCATGGAGCCGGCCAGGTCGGCCGCGGCGTAGGCGCAATAATGGCAGCAAAAGGCGATGATCTGCGCGTCAAACTCTGTGGCCATGTTGCAACAACTCCCTCGAAAATAGCTCTTTTACACAGAGCTACACGGAGGAGACACAGAGACACACAGAGAAAAGCTCTGTGCGCTTCGTGTCTGCCAAGCTCTGTGCATCTCTGCGTGCCTTCGGCAAAAAATTTTCATCGTTGGTCGTGTATCGCTTCCACCGGCACGAGAGCCGGCTGGGGCGAGCATGCGAACAACGCGTCTACCTTGGCCAACATCTGCACGTCGGTATAGTGCATCAGTTGAATGGCCTTGGCCGGGCATTCGGCCACACACGAGCCACAGCCGTGGCAGGCCGCCGGCTCGACAAACGCGGCACCCGTGATACCCCCCACGCCTGAAAAATCCAGCTTGACCTTGGGCACAGCGTATGGGCAAATGCGAACGCACGTCAGGCAGCCCACACACTTGGCCGGATCGATGACGGCCACGCGCGCGCTGCTGGTGACGAAATCTTTGGAGAGAATGATGGCTGCCCGCGCGGCGGCCGCCTGTGCTTGTATTATACTCTCATCCAGGAATTTAGGATAGTGCGCCAGGCCGGCCATAAAAATCCCGTCGCTGCTAAAGTCCACCGGGCGCAGCTTGACGTGCGCTTCCAAGAAAAAGCCATCCTGGTCAGCCGACACCTTGAGCACCTTGCCCAACTCGCGAGCACCCTCGGCCGGCACGATGGGACTGGCGAGCACCAGCAAGTCAGCAACAAGCGTCAATTCCTGCCTCAAAGATGGCTCCCACACTTTAATGGTTAGAGGTGGCAGGTTAGAGGTTTCAGGTTGCAAGCCCGCTACTTCCGGCTTGTGCTCGTCGTCGTAACGGACAAACAACACCCCCTGCCGCCTCGCCTCAGTGTACAAGCGTTCCTTAAAACCGTAGGTGCGCATGTCTTTGTACAGGATCACCACCTGAGCGCCAGGATTCAGTTCCTTGAGCTTGAGCGCGTTCTTGAGCGCGATGGTGCAGCAGGTGCGCGCACAATACTTTTCGGCCGGGCCGATACATTGGATCATGATGACAGATTGCGTATTGCGTATTGCGTATTGCGTATCTGAAACACCAGCCAGCAGCGCCTCGAAATCCAGTTGCGTCATCACGCGCGGGTCTTGGCCCAGCCCGTACTCTGGGCCGCGATACTCGCGCCCGCCGGTGGCGACGATCGTCGCACCATGCCGGATGGTCGTGATTGGCTCCCCACACCCCCCCGTGCGCCGCAACTGGCTCTCAAAATTGCCCTGAAAGCCGCCCGTTTCGACCAGCTCGGTCTCGAGGTAAACGCTGATCAGTGGATGTGAACCGACCTTATCAATCAACTCGTGCAAATAGGCCTGAGGATCATTGGATTTTGGATTTTGGGCCTGCCCTGAGCGCAGTCGAAGGGTTGCGGATTGCGGGTCGGCTGACGCTCTGTGCTCAGTATCAGCCAGGAAGTATACATTCCATAAATTGCCACCCAATCGCTCTGAGCGTTCGACCAGATGCACCGGGAAGCCCTGGCCAGCCAGCGCGAGTGCAGCCGTCATGCCGGCCACTCCGCCGCCGACGACCAGCGCCGCGTGCTGCACCGGCACCTGGCTGGTGTGCAGCGGCAGCAGTTCGGCCGCGCGCCCCACAGCCATGCGCACCAAATCCCTGGCCTTGACCGTTGCACCCTCACGGTCACTGGAGTGAACCCACGAGCACTGGTTGCGGATGTTGGCCATCTCGAACAGATAAGGATTGAGTCCGGCCTGGCGAATGGCGTCCTGAAACAACGGCTCGTGGGTGATGGGCGTGCACGACGAAACGACCACGCGATTGAGATGCTGCTCCTGCACCGTTTCAATGATGTGCTTGATGGCATCTTGAGAACAGGTGTACAGGTTGTGCTCGGCGTGGGCGACGCCTGGCAGCGACTGAGCGTACTCAGCCACTCCCGGCACGTCCAGGTACCCGCCGATGTTGCTGCCACAGTGGCAGACGAACACGCCGATGCGCAGCTCTTCACCCGCCACGTCACGCTCCGGCGGGTAAACGATTTCTCGCGCCAGCTTGCCGCGTGACGAGGCCAGCAAGCCCTCAGCGGCTGCCGCCGCGCCGCTGGCCTCCACCACTGATTCGGGAATGTCCTTTGGCTCGCGGAAGGGGCCAGCCACGTAGATGCCGGGGCGACTGGACTGCAGGGGATCGAACAAAGTCGTGTGGCAAAAGCCGTACTCGTCCAGCTCGATGCCCAGGCTGCGGCCCAGTTGCTTGACGCCTTCTGAAATCTCCATGCCGACCGAGAGCACCACCAGGTCGAATTCTTCTTCAAGCAGGGACTGCTCCTCCCCAATATAACGCAGTATCAGGTTCCCATTGGCCGGGTTTTCCTTGAGGGCCGAGATGCGCGTGCGGTGGTACTTGACGCCATATTTCTTTTCGGCGCGCCGGTAATATTCCTCGTAGCCTTTGCTGAAGGAACGCATATCCATGAAAAACACGTGACATTCCAGCTCAGCCTCGCCCTCGGCCCGGGCGTGCTCGATGGCCATGATGGCTTCTTTGGCCGCGTACATGCAGCAGACTGAGGAACAATAATCGTGATTCTGGTCACGGCTGCCGACGCACTGCAAGAAAGCGATCTTTTTAGGGGAAGCGTTGTCCGAGAGGCGCTTGATGTGCCCCAGCGTTGGCCCGGAGGCTGACAACAAGCGCTCGAACTGGAGCGCCGTCACCACGTTGGGATAACGCCCCATGCCATATTCTTGCGACAACTTGGCATTATAGACCTCATAGCCAGGCGCCAGGATCACCGCGCCAGCCCGGACATCCTCCAGGCGCTCGACCATATCGTGGTTAATCGCGCCCACGCCGCACTTGTACCAACAACTGAGGCACTCGGAGCACACGCCGCAGGCCAGGCAGCGGGCGGCCTCGGCTTGCGCCTCCTCGTCAGTGTAGCCCAGGTTGACCTCGTCAAACGAGCGTGCGCGCTGCGCGGCCCCCAGCGCCTGCATGCGCACACGCGGCGTGACACGCGCCTCGCCGCGCGCGATGCGCTCGTTAACCTCAGCCTTGGTCAACTGAACGACCGGCAATTCCGGCTTGGGCTTGGGTTCCAACTCCTCGCCGCGCAGGTATTTGTGCATGGACTCGGCGACTTTGTGCCCGGCCGCCACCGCCTCGATCACAAAGGCGGTGCCGCTGGTCGCGTCGCCGGCGGCAAACACGCCCGGGCGCGTGGCGGCAAAGGTATTGGGGTTCACCGCCACCGTCGCGCGCCCGGTCACGCCCACACCAGCGCTCTCAGGGATAAAAGCCAGGCCGGCTCGCTGGCCGATGGCGAAAATCACCACATCGCACGGCAGCACGTGCTCGCTGCCTTCCTCAGTGCTCAAGTTCAAGCGGCCCTCGCTGTCAAACTCCATAAACGTCACGTTGACCGCCTCTACGCCTGTCACGTGTCCCCCATTATCAACGACCCGCTTGAACGAGTGGCTGGGGTACATCGTAACGCCTTCTTCTTCGGCCTCTTCGATCTCGTAACGGTGCGCCGGCATCTTGTCGCGGCTCTCCAGGCATGCCATGTCGACCTTGGCCGCGCCCAGGCGGACGGCCGTGCGCGCGCAGTCCACCGCGACGTTGCCGCCGCCCAAGACCAGGACGTGGCGATTTTGGATTTTGGATTTTGGATTTTCGATTTCAGGGTGCTCGTCGGCCAGGCGAACATCGCGCAGGAACTGGGTATTGATGAGCACTTCAGGCAAGTCCGCGCCCGGGATGGGCAGCTTGCGGCCCTCGTGGGCGCCGACGGCGATCAAGACGGCGCTAAAGCCTTGCTCAAACAACTTGTCCAGATCGGCCACCGGGCTGTTGAGCCGCAGGTCCACACCCAGGTCCACGATCTCTTGCACCTCGCGCTCGACAATCCAGGTGGGCAAACGATATTCGGGCACGCCCACGCGCAGCATACCACCGGCCACCGGCAATGCCTCAAATATCGTCACGCCGTAACCCAGCTTGCACAAATCCTTGGCGGCCGTCAAGCCACACGGGCCTGCGCCGATGATCGCTACCCGCTCCTGGTAACTGCGCTCGGCCGGCTCGGGCGGCTCGTAGGGCTTGGCATACACCTTGTCGGTGACAAAGCGCTTGAGGGACGCAATAGACAGCGGCTCGTCGACCAAATTCCGATTGCAGGCATCTTCGCAGCGGTGGTTGCAGATGCGGCCGCAGATGCCGGGGAAAGGGTTATCTTCCTTGATGACGCGCATGGCATCGTCGTAGCGGCCTTCGCGGATGAGGGCGATATAGCCCTGGGCGCGTTGGCCGGCCGGGCAGGCATCGCGGCACGGGGCGATGCCGAGCTTTTCGATCGCGTAAGCGTTGGGGACAGCCTGCGGGTAAAGCTTGTGCGCGGCGCGCTGAACGACCAGCCCCTCGTCAAAGCGGCCAGGGATGATCACCGGGCAAACATCGGCACACTCGCCGCAGCCGGTACACTTGCTGACGTCGATGTAGCGCGGCTTGTGGCGCACGGTGATCGTAAAATCTCCCGCCTGGCCCTGGAGCTTGACCACCTCGCTGTCGGTCATCAATTCGATGTTGTGGTGGCGGCCGACATCCACCAGCTTGGGGCTAATGGTGCACATGGCGCAGTCGTTGGTGGGAAAGGTCTTGTCCAATTGAGCCATGTGCCCACCGATGGCCGACTTGGTCTCGACCAGGTAGACCTTGAAGCCCGAATCGGCTAAATCCAGGCTGGCCTGGATGCCGGCAATGCCGCCGCCGACGACCATCACAGAGCCGACGAGAGAGTTTTGAGTTCTGGGTTCCGAGTTGTGAGTCTTACCCTGTTCCACTGTTAGGATCGTCATTTGGGATTCCGAGCCTGTCATTATACCCCCAAGATCACGTTTTACGTTTTATATCATCCCGAGCCTACCGAGGGACGTTTCACACTTTACGTTATCATTATATATTGCCCCTCCTCCCAGCGTCTATGACCCTTATGGACAATGGCCCACACTGCTGTTAGTTCAAAAGAACTAGGCGCTTTGGCTTTGCCAAAGCGCAGGCAGTTTTAGCCTTCGGCCAAAACTGCAGATCATCTTTGGGCCTTTTGACCCATCGACATGTCAAGTGGCAGGTCGAGGATTACCACCGTGCCATAGTCAACGGCAGTCTGCACGTCCAAGCTGCCACCGATCATCGCCGCGCGCTCACGCATGCCGGCCAATCCAAAGTGCCCCTGGGCCACAAAACGAGCCGCTTCCACGCCGCCCGGAATGCCTCGCCCGTCATCGCTGACACTCAAACGCAGCCGGTCAGGGTACTGCGTCAGGCGAAGGGCGATCTCGGAGGCGTCGGCATGCCGGATGGCATTATTCAGCGCTTCCTGGGCGATGCGAAAGATGGCCAACGCCAAGTCATCGGCCAGGCGCAGAGCCTCAACCGTGATCTCGATGTGAATGGGCGCGGGGGAACGCTTGTCCAGTTCTTGCACCAGAGTCTTGAGAGCCGAGGGCAGGTCATGTTGCAAAAGAGGCGGGCGCAAATCCTGGCAAATCGCGCGCAAGGCTTGCACACTATCGCCAGAGCGCACTGCCAGGTCAGCAACAAGCACCTGGCCGCTTTCCTGCTGCGCTTCCATGGCTTTTAAATCGCGGGTCACGGCACACAAGTCTTGCAGCAGGCCATCGTGCAGCTCGCGCGACAGCCGGCCGCGCTCCAGCTCGCGTGCGGCGACTAATTGGTGGTAGAGCGCTCGCATCTCGGAAGCAGCCTGGCGTTCCTGCTCAGCATACAGTGAGGTTTCCAACACAGCGGCGGCCTCACGACTGAGGGCCGTCAACCAACGCAGGTCTTGAGGCGCATACAGCCTTTCGTCGCGCCGCGCACCAAGCAGCCACAGCCCACGCAGCTCGGTTCCCCGCATCAAGGGTACCCACACCCTCGTCCAGCTCAGTTCGTCGCGCCCCTGCCGGATCAATTCTCCCAAGCGGCCATGATCGGCCCTTTGCGCCTCTCCAGCCGAGGCCACCCAGCGCACAGCCGCGTGGCTCAGTGGCAGGCAGAGCGTGCTCGTCGAATCGGCCGCATTTGCGATGGGCTGGCCCATCGCAAATGGCGTTGTAATGAGTCGGCTCATTCCATCTGGCGTCAGCTCGTGTCCTTCCCGCACCAGCAGCACGGCTTGCTCCACCTGCAAGGCGCGTGGCACATCAAACATCAGCACTTGGCCCAATGCCTGCCGGTCCGGCGCACTCGTCATCCGGCGGCCGTATTCCACCAATAGCAGACTGTGATCAATTGGCACACCGTAGCGCCAGGCACGCCACCAGTCACGCACCCAGCGGTAAAGCAAAAACCCCAAGGCCAGGCTGAACCAGCCCAGCAACAAGCCGGCCAATATTCCGTTATAGTCCACGATATCCTCTTACGTTCCACGTTTTACGTTTCACGCTTCGCGGTTCACGTTTTACGCATTACGTTTTATATTTCAAATCAATTGGCGCTCGGCCGCCAGTTGGAGCGCCTCGTGGCGGCTGTTGACATCCAGCTTGCGATAAATGGCGCTGAGGTGGTTACGCACGGTACCGGCTGAGATGTGGAGCGCTTGCGCGATTTGAGGATTGGGCAAGCCGCGCCTGGCCAAACGCAGGATTTCGATCTCGCGCTCCGAAAGCAGTTGCTCTTTTCTTTCCCCTTCAGCACGTGTGGCCTGCGCCAAGGCCGCATAGGCCTGCGGGCTGAGATAAATCTCCCCGTCCGCCAGGTCGCGGATGATCGTGCCGATCCGCGAGACATAGTCATCATCCTTGAGGATATAGCCATACACGCCAGCCTGCAGCAAATCACGCACCCGAGCCGGCTCGAGGTAGGCGCTGAGCAGGCAGATTTTTAGCTCGGGGAAATCGGCCCGCAGATGGCGCACGGCCGAAAGAGCATCGAACTCGGGCTCGATGAACATGTCGAGCAGCAGCACGTCCGGGCGCGTTCTGCGCACCAAGGCCGCCGCCTCGCTTCCACGCCGTGCCTCGGCCACCAACTGAATATCGGGGCTCTCGCCCAACATCGCACGCAGAGCAATGGCAACGTGGGGATGATCGTCTACAACGGCAACGCGAATCATGTCTTTTATTGTATCACAAATCTGCGAGTGAGACCATGTTCGTTACACAGTTATTATACCATGACAGTGTCATGGTATGCATGACAACTCTCACTGCCGCAGCGTGACACGCGCCTATGGAAAAGCGGGCCAAAAAGTGATATGATCAGGTCAGATAGAGATAGAGAGATTACAAAAAGGAGAGTTGAATGAGCACGATTCAATCACGAGTTCTTGGCGCAGGAGTGGCTTTCTGCTTTATTTTTCTTTCCGGTTTCTGGTTGGGCCGGTCCGAAAAGCCCTACCATGTGCTCCTCTTGAATGTCCATAAATTGATCGGGCTGGCCGTGTTCGTTTTTTTCGTCGTAACCATTTACCAGATGAACAAAACGACGGCGCTCAGCGCGCTCGAGCTCGCCGCCGGCGTGGTCACCGGATTGTTCTTTATCGGCACCATTATTTCTGGCGGCTTGGTGACCATCGACAAGCCCTGGCCAGCAGTTGTCTCGACAATGCACAAGCTGTTGCCGTGGCTAACGGCGCTCTCCACCGCCGTGACCTCGTACCTTTTGCTAAGCAAGTAGCAAGAAAAAAAGGAGAAAGAAATGCTACAAGGGGAAAAGCTAATCCTGCGTTATCAAGACGGCGAGAGCACGCTCAACGCCGTCCACGACGTGTCGATTACGATCGAGGATCACCAGTTCATCGGCCTGCTGGGGCCTTCAGGTTCCGGCAAAAGCTCGCTGTTGTACCTGCTGAGCGGGCTGCGCAAGCCGACGGACGGCGAGGTCTACCTGGACGGGCGCGCCTACAGCAAGATGCCGGAACGAGAGCGGGTGGCGCTGCGCCGGAGCGAGTTCGGCTTTGTGTTCCAGCAGCACTTTTTGATCAACTATCTCACCGCGCTGGAGAACGTGATGGTCGCCGCGCCGGTGCAGGACAGAGCCCACGCCGAGCAGGCCAGGGCGCTGCTGGCTGACCTGAGCCTGGGCAGCAAGCTGCACCGCTTCCCTTACGAGCTGTCGGGCGGCGAGCGGCAGCGAGTGGCCGTGGCGCGCGCCATGCTGCACCGTCCCCGCTTCATCTTTGCCGACGAGCCGACCGGGCTGCTAGACCGGCATACCGGCCTGCAGGTGATGGCATTGCTGCGCAGCTACTGCGATCAAGGCAGCCTGATCGTCGTCACGCACAACCCCGAAATCCTCGACAAGGCTCACCTGATCGTCCGGCTCCGTGACGGGCAAATCACCAAGATGGAAGATCGCCTGGCTCGCCAGGCACAGGAGGTGGCTGCGTGAATCCTCTCTCGCCATTCACCTACACTCTTCGCCATAAGCGCCGGGCATTGACACTAACCGCTTTGCTGGCCCTGGCGGTCTCGGGCCTGTACCTGGTCTTTGGCATGTTGCTGGAAACGTATATAACTCCCGTCTACACCATCAACCGGTACTTGAGCAAATTCAGCCTGGTGCAGCCAGACCTGGGAACAGCGCTCGACCCGGCCGTGACGGCTCAGATCCGCGTGCATCCAAACGTGGCGGCGGTGCTGCCGCAAAACAACGTGGAAATCGCCGTGCCGAACGCGGGAGGGGTGGACACCCCCTTCCGCCTGATCGGCCTGCAGGAAGCAGTCGTGGCTACCGTGCTGGCTCGCAGTGGCGTCAGCCTCGTCGAAGGCCAACTGCCGCAGCCGTACACCAATGGCTTGGCGCTTTCCCGGGAACTGGCCCAAGCGCTCAAATTGGAAATCGGTAACACGCTCAAGCGGACTGAGAACGAGACAGGCTATGCTAACCTCGCCAGCCCGCTGGAGCTGGTGGGCATTCTCGAGGGCGATGTCCGGCTGGGGATCGTGTCTTACGAATACCTGGACAGCCACGAACGCTACCGTGACCTGGCCCGTCACGGCGTGTTAGTCATAGCCCAACCAGGCCGCGAAGCGGCGGTAGATGACTTTCTCCAGCAGACCATCCGCAGTTCCCGCACCGAAATCGCCACACATCAGCTCCTGAAGGAGGAACTGGCACAGGCACAAGCAATGCTTCACAAGATTGGCGTTCCACTGGTGCTCCTGGTGACGGCCGCCATCACACTGGTCATCGGCGCCATCAACCGACTTGCTTTTCTGCGGCGCTTGCCCGAGTTCGGCACGCTACACACCGTCGGCCACAGCAAAGCGTGGTTGGCGCGCCGACTGACGCTGGAGACGGCCGGCCTGGCAACGACCGGCAGTGTGCTTGGCATCCTGCTGGCGTGGGGGACCATGGCGCTCCTGAACGCCACCGTCTACACACCTAGAGGGTTCGCCTACAATCCTTTTCAATTGACGGCGCTCCCGTTTGTGGCGCCCATCCCGCTGGCGGTGATCGGTTTTACGCTATTCACCGCCAGCCGCGCCCTGGGCAGCCTGGACGCCGTGGCAATCGTCGAGCGGGGAGAGTTGAGCCTGGAAGAGAAGCACTCCAAGGGCACGCTGCGCGATCAGGTCGGAAGCCTGCCCCACCCGCTAGCCTCGACGACCTTCTACCAGCGGCATAAGGGCCAGGCCGCGGTGCTGATCGGCGCCATGGCGCTGATGGTTGTGAGCACAACGATATTCATATTCGCCGCCGAGGCCTTTAACGACGCGAGGCAACCGTTACTGACTCACCTGAGACAGCTAAGCCTGGTCTCTCCGAAAAGTCTAGCACTGGAGACGACAGTGATTGCGCAAATCCGTGCACACCCGGCGGTGGAGCGCACTATGCCCGTCACCGTCTTTTCGCCCTTGGGAATCTTTATTCCTCCGACAGGCATCTCCTATCCCCTCGAAGCCTACGGCATCACGGCTGAGGATATGGCCTACCTAGTAGAACTTTACGGTCTGAAACTGGCGGAAGGCCATCTGCCGCGCCCCCACACCAACGACATCGTCGTTCCCTGGACCGCCGCCCAAAACCGGCACATCCAGGTGGGCGATGTGATTGGCGACCGCGACCATCCCGTCCACCTCAATGCGCCCACGCTGCCCTCCGATCTGGTGGTTGCGGGCATCCTGGCCCCACCTGAGGATTCAGCCAACGACATTTGGCTATCCTTCATGTCACTAGAGTTTGCGGAGGAATATCCGGACTCTTGGAGGACTGACCTCTCGCTCGTCGTCGTGCCCAAAGCCGGGCAAAAGGCGGAGCTCGACGCCTGGCTGGAAAGCCAAATCGCCGGGGAGAGGCATCTCGTGTTCACCTACGGCAACCAAACAGCCTTGTTTCAAAAACAACTGGGCATGCTGTTGTTTTCCCTCTCGCTAGTGGAAACCATCATCGCCATGGTGGCGGCCCTGGCACTGGCCGGCCTCAACGCCATCTTTGTCGCCCAGCGGCAGGTCGAGTTCGGTGTGTTGAAGGCGTTGGGCTTCAGCCGTCTGCAACTGGTGGGACGTATTATGCGCGAGGCCCTCTTGACCACCAGCGCGGCCTGGCTGGTGACCATCGTCGTGTGTGCCATCAGCCTGTTTGGGATGCAATATGGCTGGTACGCCCCGCTCGGCTTGAGATTCAACGTGTTCAACCCCACACCCTGGTTGTACACGCTGCCGGTGCCCGTGGCAGTGTTCGCCGCCAACGTTGGCACCGTTGCGCGGATGCTCGCCCGCCTCGACTCGGTGGCTATCATTGAAGGCAGATAGAGATAGAGATATCAGATAGAGAAAGAGGGGATATATGACAAAGCAGAGAGCTATTTGGCTGGCATTAGGGATAATGGTTATGAGCCTGGCAGCGTGCACTGCAAACCCCATCGCCCCAAAGCCTACGCCGACCCGGGCGGCCGGGACTGAATCGTACGCGCAACCTGCCGCCGGCAATATTACAGCTAACGGCGTGCTGCAGCCCGCCCAACAAGTGCAGTTGGGCTTTAGCGTGGGAGGCAGGGTCGAGTCAGTCGAGGCCGAGCTGGGCGAGCTGGTAAAGTCCGGGCAGGTGTTGGCCGCACTCGACGACACCGAGCTGCAGCGCGCTGCGGCGGGAGCCAAGCTGGAGCTGGAAAGCGCCCAGGCCCGGCTGGGGCAGTTGCAAGCGCAAGCCACACCCGTGCCAGAGCACGTGATGGCTGCCACGGCCGCTATTAGCAGCGCGCAGACCGCGCTGGTCCAGGCGCACGCC
>JAFGFO010000292.1 GCA_016931085.1 Thermoflexales bacterium | reverse complement strand
GCCAGTGCCAGGACCTGCTCCGAGTGCTCGGCCGCCGCCGCGTACTCGCCCTGCTGCCGCAGCGCCCCGCCCCAGGCCAACTGCCCGGCTGCCTCCTGAGCCACGTCCCCAGCGGCCTGGGCGGCGGTGATGGCGGCCTGGGCTTGCTCGATGGCTCGCGGGTAATCGCTGGTATTATTCGCGTACCAGGCCCAGCGCAGGGCCACCGTGGCCTGCTCTGTAGGCCGCCGTCGGGCCGTCGCCAGGGCCTCCAGCGCTGCCAGGTCGCCCGCCTGCGCCTCCCGTGCCCCTTGCAGATGATAGACCGCCTCCCGCCCCAGCAGCAGATCGTAGCGCCTTTCCGCCTCGGCACTCTCGGGGGCGACATCTTCTGGCGTCAAGGCCAGTGCCCGGCTGTAATAGTCCACGGCAGCCGCATTTTCATAGTCGCCCGCCGCCCGTTCCCCCGCCTGGCGCAGCGCGGCGATGGCCTGGTCCCTCACCGCGGCCAATCCCAGCCGGCAGGCGGCCTCGTAGTGGTAGGCAATGGCACCGTAATGCGGCGTCAAATCGTCGGCATACAGCCGCTCCAGTGCCTGCGCCGCCAACTGGTGCAGCTCGCGCCGCCGCGCCCGGAGCTGCATCTCGTAGGCCGCATCCCGCAGCAAGGCATGCTTGAAAATGTAGCGCACCTGGCTCAACGCCGACCAGATGGCCTCCTCCTCGGCCGACCGCACCTTGTCTGGTAGCGCCGCGTCGTCGCGCAGCATCTGGGCCAGCACCCGCAACTCGAACTCCCGTCCCAGCACCGCCGCCGTCTGCACCACATCTTTCACCGCACCCGTGAGACGGTCCAAACGCGCGGTAAAGATGGCCCGCACGTCGCTGGGCAAGGCAGATGCCGGCCGGTCACCCGTCAGCCGCCACGTCCCGTCCGCCACCTCGATCCCGCCTCTCTCCCGCAAGTAGAGCAGGATCTGCTCAGCAAAGAAGGGGTTGCCCTCAGCCCGTTCGGCCAGCAGGGCTACCACGTCATCTCCAATTGCGCCCTCCAGTAAGTTAGCTGCCAGCTGCACCAGGTCGGCATCCTTCATCAGGCCTAGGTCGATCTTTTGATAAGCCGCTGCGCCAAACAGGGGCTTGTCGCCGATCGTCGGCCGGGCGGTGGCCAGGATGGCCAGCGGGTACGCGTCCACCTGGCGTACCAGGCGCTCTATGAACTCGATCGACTCGGCGTCCAGCCACTGCCCATCCTCCAGGTTGATGATCACCGGCTGGCGCAGGCTCTCGGCCAGGATCAGGCTCTTGAGCGCCGTCACCGTCCACTCGTGTCGCCCCTGGGGTTCGAGTTGGGCGTAGGGCGAATTGGGCCAGTGCAGGCCCAAGAGCGCCCCCAGGAACGAGCGGCCGCGCTCGAGTGCCTGACGCAAATCCTCGGTCTCTGGCGGCACCGCCGCGGTGAGCTGGTCCAGTTGGCGGCCAAAGGCGCGCTTGTTGCGTGTCTCGGACTGGGCGGGCGATTGGTCAAAATAGTGGCGCAGCCAGTAGCGGAACGGGTTGAGCGGCTGGCGTACCGTCTGGTCTGTCTGGCATAGGAACCACTGCACCGAAGAACTGGCACACTCCGCTTCGCCCGGGACCAGTCTTTTCAGGAATTCGGTCACCAGGCGGCTCTTGCCCAGGCCAGCTTCTCCTTCCACGGCTAGGATCCCGGCAAATCGGGTTTCCCCCTCCGCGGCCCATAGCGGCTGCACAAAGCCCGCCAGTTGGGCCAGCTCTGCCTCCCTTCCCACCATCTCCCCCTGGTAGAAGCTGGCGATGTCCGGCGCCTGCTGTTCCAGCAGGACGTAGACCGCCTGCGGCTCGGAAAAGCCCTTGAAATGGTACTCGCCCTCGCACTCGACCGCAAAGACGCGGCGCGCCCGCTGGGCCACTGGTTCGTCCAGCCAGATGCTGTCCCACGGTGCTGCCATCCGCAGCCGCGCTGCCAGGTTCACGCCGTTTCCATAACACGTGTACTCCTGGTGCAGGTCCGAGCCGATGAAGCCGGCGTGGGCGATGCGCCTCGTCACTCCCGCTCGCAGGGGGATGGGCTGGGCGGCCTGCAGCTCTTGCACAAAGCGCAGTGCGTTAGCGACGTCGTCCTCCCGGCTGACCGGCGCCCCCCAGAAGAGCAGCAGGTTGCAGCCTTTGTCGCCAAAGTCCAACCGGTGGAGCAGGCCGCCAAACTGCTCTTGTAGCACAAAGACGGATTGCATAAACTGGGCCAGTTGCTCGTGGTCCAGCTCGCCTTCCAGGCCGATGAAGACGTTGACAACTTGGCGGAACTCGCCGCTATGGGCCTGGGTCACGATCTCGTGGGGGAAAAAGCGCGCCATCTGCTCCACCGAGGCCGGCGGCAGATCGATGGGCTGAGGCGCTGGCGCGTCAGCAGTGACCTGGAGCACGCGAAAGTGATCGTCCACCGGCAAGCTGGTCACCTGATCCGCCAGCAGGGGATGGATGGTGGGGCTGAGGAGGACCATGCCCTTGGTGGCGTGCTTTTCGGCCCCGGCGCAATCGTCAATGGCTGAACCACGGAAGAAGAAGGTCGCCTGGGTATCATCCTGCGAACGCACGATGCCCCACGCGACCTCGCCAGCCGCCAGACCGACCTTGGCGCTGAACTGGAAGCTGCCGTAGGGCGTAGTGTGGTTGGGGTGGGCGATCATGTATTGCTGGATCTGCCAGCCTGCGGCCAGGGCGCGCTGAGCGCAACTTGGGCCAGGCCCTCCCTCCTCGGCCTCGTCGCCTGGAAAGACAGCCGTAAAGGCGTCCCCGGCATATCCGACGATGAAGCCACCCTGGTCGTACACGGCTTTGACCAGAGGATCGAAGACGGTACACATGATGGCTGCCAGCACTTCGGCGCCGTGCTGGCCGTGATGCATCAGCGTGTTGGTGATGGTGCTAAAGCCAGAGATGTCGGTGAAGAGGGTAGCTGCAGGGAAGTGGCCCGACTGGGAGCTTTTGCCATCGTGTTCCCCCTGAATGTGTTGTTCCAGGATGAAATGGGGTACGAGGTTATGCATGCGATACCTCCAAGATTGCATCTTGATCCTGCCCAATATGTGGTGCAATGATAGTGTAGGTGCGCTCATAAGGCAAATTGCAATGAGAAGGAATAAAGCTAGGGTGACCCGTTATGCCCCAGGAATCGCCAGACGCGCGAAACGCATATGGCAAATTAGAAGCATAGTCCAGCCGTGGCGGCCAGGCTGTGCTTTACGTGACACATTCTCTAGTGAGTTTTACGAGCGAACGCGGGCATCCTGGCGGCGCTGGAGGTGGCATTGGCAGCAGCGGGCCGTTGGCGGCGGCGGGGCGACCTCCGCCGGGGCCAACGGCTACACCCTTGGCGGCACGGTCGGCCAGCCAGATGCAGCCGTGTGGAGCGGCGGCGGCTACACGCTCGCCGGCGGCTTTTGGGGCGGGGTTGCGGGCGGCTACCGCATCTACCTGCCGGTCGTGGTGCGGGAGTACAGGCCGTAACGGCATTTGCGAGCCAAAAACAAAAAGGGCACACTGACCCCACAGCCTCTTCCGGCTGCAGGGTATAGCGTGCCCTTTTTCGTGTCCCGTCTTTCACATTTGTGGGAGCAAAAGACGGGATCGGTTATTCGTGTGATTTCGTGTAAAACGTGTCGATATTTGACTGTTAAAGTGC
>JAFGFO010000291.1 GCA_016931085.1 Thermoflexales bacterium | reverse complement strand
ACGACGGCCGGGTCTGTGTATGGCGTGGTGATGGAGCCGCCCACGGCGGCGCTCTCTGGCAACCCTGGTCAGGCCGTCACCTACACCCAGAGGGTGACCAATACTGGCAACGCGCCCGACACCTTTGCGCTGGCCACGAGCGGCAATGCCTGGACGGTGGATGTGCCGGCTTCAGTTGGCCCACTGGCGGCCGGCGCGGGCGCAGACGTGCATGTGGTGGTGCAGGTGCCGGCCTTGGCCGCGGATGGTTTGACTGATACAGTGCATATCACGGTTTTGGGCACCGGCGTGTCAGATTACAGCGTCCTGACCACCACGGCTCGCATCGACATGACGCCACACTTGCATCTTTCTACATCTACTTGTATCTTTAGCATTGTAGAAGGGGGAAATACGCTGCCGTGCGACGTCGCGATCAACAATATTGGAACTGGCACGCTGAATTGGCGTGCTCTCACACCCGGGGCGTGGGTGAATATCGCGCCGACCTCTGGTACTGCCCCCTCAACGTTGGTGGTGTCGGTAAACGCCGCTGGGCTGGCGATTGGAACATACACAGACGTCATCACGGTCGAGGGAGACCTGGGAACGCTAGACAGCCCACAAGACATTGCGATTGAGCTGCGCGTCCGATCAGGCAAGATCTATCTGCCATTGGTTTTGCGCAACTGGCCGCCTATCCCGGGCGTGCTGACCTTGAACCCGATTAGCCCTAACCCAACCTGCGGCAGCTATACGGTCAGTTGGGCTGAACCTGCTGGCCCTATTGCTGCTAGCTATTACGTTTTGCAAGAGGCTAGCCGCGCAGATTTTGGTGGAGCAAGCCCGGTTTACGAGGGATCACAGTTGTTCTACGCCGGCAGCAAGCTTGAGATTGGGCGTTACTATTATCGCGTCAGGGCCTGCAACACGTGGGGGTGTGGTGGGTGGTCCGGCACGCAATATGTCGATATCTCTGTACCTGGTGTTCCCGTATTGCGCGCGATAGATAATTTAGATTGGGACGGCAATTATGTTGTGAGTTGGGAAACAACCGAGCTGGCAAGCGGGTACATCCTGCAAGAGGCTGTCAAAACCAGTCTGCCCTCGGAGGGCGATTTCGCCCAGATCTATGCTGGTGAAAATAATTCCTACTCTGCCAATGGCAAGGGCCCAACGCGTTACTATTACCGCGTTCAAGCCAACAACAGTTGTGGCCAGAGCGCCTGGTCGAACCCGCTGCAGTATGCAGACGTACAGTGGGAAAAGGAGCCGAACGACGATGCTCGTACCCAGGCCAACGGCCCGGTCGTCTCCGGCGTGTTCTATTATGGCACATTTCCGGATCAAGCTTCTTCCGGCAAGGATTATTTTTACTTTCACCTGGATGTTGAGCACAGCGTCACGATAGACCTGACCAATATCCCGCTTGGGCAAGATTATGACTTGGCTTTGTGGGATACTACCTTTGCAAGCCCAGTTGTTTATTCCGACAAAAAGGGCAACGCTGACGAACATATCCAAACCGGTGTTTTGTCGCCTGGTCGATACTATATCCAGGTCTATCACAATAACTCGGGAGGCAGCACGCAGCTGTATCACTTGCGTGTGGTGTACCGTTAGCTGAGTAGCATTAGGCTGAGCAGATGTCATAACTGCTGACAAGGAGCGCTGAATGCTTATGAACAAGCCACAAATCCAGACACGCGAGGCAGACGGCGAGCTTGATCGCTTGGAAGCGCTTGCGCTCAAGTCTCGGGCGACAAGCAGTCTGCAATCGCTCTTCAAGCTGTACGCAAGCTCTGGTCAACTTGAGCGCGCCGAGCAAACTTGTCGCACCTTACTTGATGCCAGGCTGTCCAAGGGTCAGCTTTACGCACTTTACGCAGGCATGGCCCGTGTTTATCACGCCAGCCACCGCTTTCGCCACAGCCTGGATGCGCTTGACAAAGCGATCGCGGTGAACTCGTCTAACCGCGAAGCTTTTGACCTATTATTGGATATACACGAAAGCAGTGGCAGCTTGCCGCAAGCAGTTGAGGCCTTGCAGCGGTACATAGCCCAGCAGCCAGACGTCGCCACGCTTGCCATTCTCTACAGCGTGCTGGCCAAGACCTATGAGAAAATGGGATGGTGGGTAGAAGCCAGGCACACGGCCCGGCAGGCTATCGACCTCAAGCCAAGCATGGCCGAAGCACAACACGTTTCGCGCCGCGCGGACAACCAGCTCAAGGCTAATCCTGGCTTTTTCCGAGAGGCAGCCACACGACAGGAAAAAACCGGGGGTATCGAAGGTTCTTGGCAGCTCTGGCTGGCCTGGGCTCAAGCCACTCAACAGGCAGATGATTTCGTCACCGTGGGCGAGTTGTGTGAGCAGCATGACCAACTGGGAAAAGCCGAGCACGCCTTTAACCAGGCTATCAATCTTCAGCGTGACCACGAGCGAGCCCGGGAGGGGCTACACCGCGTGCAAGGCAAAAAACGGCTGCCGCCGTTCCCCCTAGATAGGCAAAGATATAACTTTGCAGAGTTGACGCAACTGTTCGATTGGTTTCTGCAATGCGATGATGCTGCAGGCGCGGTTGACTTTCTCAGGCGCTATCTTGACCGGCATAGCTTTGTACCGGCGTTCCAGTTACTGGCACGTGCCTATAAAGAGATAGGGCGGCTTGGAGATGCGGTCCAGGCGCTGCGACAAGCCATTGACGCGTCTTTTGACGCGGCCAAGCCGGATCTGTACTGCCAGTTGGGGGAGGTATACGCTGCCATGGGGCAGGCTAGCGAGGCGATACGGGCATTTCGCTCGGCTATTCAATACGCTCCCCATCATCACCATCTCCAAGCCATGCGGCGGCTTGAGGACCTGGCCGATTCAGCCGTGCCGCATCCGTCTGAAATCCACAGAGAGTGGGAGGATTTTCGCGCTACAGGACGTTACCAAGAAGCCATAGAGCAATTCCAGGCCTATGCAGATCGTGACTTGTACAACCCTCATCCCCATATTTATATGGCCTACGCTTACAAAGATTCTGGCCAGATCGACCAGGCATACGAAGCACACAAGCATGCGGCCTATATCTTTTGCGACGCGAACGCCTTTATCAAGCTAGGCGAATTTTGCATTCAAACCGGGCTGTATGCGCAAGCCGTTGAAGCGTTCGAATTGGCCCTCGAATATGACCCGCGCAGCACAGAAGCCCGGCGCCGCCTGGCCCAAATCCCCAAGTGGCAGAGTTCAAACAATCAACGCCTCGAATCCCGTACAGGCATGCCAGACCACCAATATCTGTATGCTGTGTGGGATGTAGCGAAGCAAGCCGGGCAAATCAGCGATGCAGTCAGGTATCTTGCTACCCTGGCAGACGTTATGGTGGATGACCCGGTTGTTTTTAGCTTGCTGGGACAGGCCCAGGAAGCCTGCGGTGAGTTCAGAGCGGCTGCTGCCGCTTACTGGCACGCAGCAGACCTCAAGGGTTCGTTCAAAGATTTTGCCAAGTTGGGGGATTTTTGTTTCAGGCAGGCGATCGATACCCAGTCTGTTGAAGCCTATCGCTCAGCATTGGCACTCAATCCCTTTTATTATCATGCCCAGGCTCGTCTGGCCAAGCTGCGTCCCAGCCGCTTCTCAAACGCCACACTGGTCACTGGAGAGGAGTACTGTGAGGAAAGGGCGTGCAAGTTGTGCGAGATGCCTGGCGACCAAGCTGAAGCCAAAGCCCTCTACATTGGCTTTGTTCGGAATCGAAGGGTAAAGCATGCCCAGGCTACTTATCGCTTGCTGCAACAATTTCACCCTGGTCAGCCAAGCTTTGCTCTCGATCTGGCTCGACTATGCCTTGAATGTGGCCAGCCTCAATTGGCGTGGTTCGAGGCTGTGCAGGCGCTTGCCACGGCAGCAGGCCCAGCCCGATCCAGTCTCGAGTCGCTGGCGCGCCAGGCGGAGGAGGAGATGGCACGCCTCGGACAAGAGCGGCCTTCCTTTCCGGTTGAGGCTGCATTCTCAATAGAAAACATTGCGCCCACAATCGCCACTGAATGGTATATGTATACCCTGCCTGCACCTGGACCGGGGGACACCTCGTCACCGGCAGCATTGTTACAGTTGGCTCAGGACTATTGCAGCCAGGCCAGGCGGGCGTCCACCAACGACGTGGCACAAATCCAGTGCTTCCTGGCGGCTGCAACCGTGTACAAACGTGCCGGCCAAACGGGCCAGGTGATTGATAGCCTGGTCAGTTACGGCCAGGCTATGACGGACTATCACCGCGCACGTGGCAAGAACGGCCTGGCTCGCACATTTGCCGACGAGGCCTTCCGCCTGGCAACATCTGACACAGGAAGGTTGCAGCCAGCAACCCTGGTTAGCTACATTCTGGATTACGTGGATAGCCTGGAGCAGAAATTTGGCACACTGCAGGCTTGGCCGCCGGCAGTTCGTTCAGAATTAGAAAGCCTGTTGGATGCCGGCCGCTCTCGTGCTGCTCGACCTGTGCAAAACCTGGTCGATCTTTTGGGATCGTTTTTCAATACATTCAGGTCGCCGCTTGTGAATGACTTGTTCCAGGGTCCCCTCCATCGAGCGGCGGTTGTCCGACGCCGGCTGGGGACAGTGCTGCGCCGACAAGAACAAGAGCGCTTGCAAGCCGCCTTGAAGCGTTGGATCGATCACCCGGCGCCACAGGCCAGTGAGGCACCCGAGCGCGCCTCGCTAGAGTTATCACTGCCAGCTTGGGTATCGCACGAGGGAGGAAATGAACTGGAGCTGGATGTGACGATTTGCAACACCAGCGAGACGCCGGCCGATTGCGTGTGGGTTACTGTAGCGTTACCGGGTGGGCAAAAAGATCAACAGTTTGTTCCTTTCTTGCCGGGAAGGCATGCACAAGCTGCCAGCTTTCACCTGGATGGCCTGCAAGAATCCGCCGGATATGTCGAGCTAGAAGCCAAGCTCAAGTATTTTGATCCCACCGATCGTCAGCAAATCGTGGTTCGATATGTGCTCACTTTGCGACGCCCGGATGCACGCTATGAAGCTGTTGACAATCCTTACCCTGTGTGGGCACCCAGTCGCCCGTTTGTGCCCGAGTATTTGAACAAGGAACACGCCCAACGCTTGCTTGTGGAACGCGCAGAGCGTGTTGCGGTCAAGTGGACACCAGAAGCGCTCAACCAGGCCATAGACATCACGGGAGGTGAGGCTGTTACTTTGGAAACTCTTGGGCACTATGTGATCAATCGTCTCAACCAGGTCGAGCGTATGCCACGCGATATTCTCTTCCATGACGTCGAGCGGGTGGTGGAGGGCCTGGTCAGCCAAAGGGATATCTGTGCGCATTTTGTGGCGATCACTGAAAGCGATCAGTTGGCGAGTGAAGACAAACTAATCCTGGCTTGCCTGGCCCAGGCTGGCGATGTCGCAGGCTGGGTGCATGGTGACGTGCTCCGGCAGAGCCTGGAAGGCTGGGGTGGGGGGCATCTCGCCAGTGATGAATTGTCTCTTTGGATCCATCGCTTGCAAACTGTGATGTCGTTGATCCAGGTTGAGGAAACTCTGGACATCGGCTACCGCTATCGCCTGAGAATAGACTTGCTTCACACGTGGTGTTATAGGCACTGGCTGCCAAGTTATGCCCTGGCAAAGCTACGGCAGGCTCAAAGGCAGGAAAGAGCCAAATTGGCTGGCAAGCTACAAGAGGGGTTGGCGGCTGCCCAGGCTGCGTTCCATGTTTGTCAAGAGGCCAAAGAGGAACATGATAAAGGCTTGGTGGATGTTGGACAATTCACCAAGCTCACAAATACGTATATGAGTAAACGCAATGCTCTTTTGTTTGAGGTCAAGAACCTCTTGACCCGGCAAGAGTACGCTCAAGCCCACGAGTTGATTGACATGGTCACCACGAATCAAGCAGGGCATACGATTCGCGAGGCTTTGATGCTTGCTGCCCAGCAGCGCGGATGGGACGAGACACAAATGGTGCAACGTATTGGTGAGGGGCAGGATATTCTAGGCCAGGTAGCTCATTTTATTCTGGATATATGGGAAGGATAGAGGGCAGATAGGGATAGAGATGGCGTACAATACGGCTGATATCCGACGATTTCTGATTCAATCCTTGAGCGATGACGAGTTCACGGCATTGTGCTTTGATGATTTTCGCGATGTGCACGAGCAGTTGTCGGCTGGTATGACCAGGGGGCAAAAGGTGCAACTCTTGCTCGATTACTGCGAGCGACGTGGAAAAATGACCGAATTGCTGGCGGTGATAAGGGATAGAGAAGCACCGGAGGAAAAAGCCGCAACCGGCCGACCAGCGGCACAGGAATCTGGCAGCCGCTCGGTTAAAGTCAGGGTTGATGGGGAGAACAATACGGTTACCACGGCCGCTGGCGACGTAAACATTTCCAACGTCTATAATCATTTCACTGGTGGTGAGCCCCAGCCAGTTGCCCGCTCCCCCCTGGCACAAGAAGCCAGCCTAGCAGAAAAGCCGGCACCAACAGGGCTGGTTGGCCCTCCCGATCCTAGCAAGGTCAAGATGCTTAGACAAAAGCTGGGGCGTTTGACCGCCTTGCAGCACAGCTTGCGCGATCTTGGTGTCGAGCTCGATCGCGGCACGCTCGAGACAGGACGGTACACCAGGCTGGCTGCGACCCTGCGACAAGAACGGTCAGAGATATTGTTCGAGTTTGCCAGCGCAATTCAAGCCAGTGCAGAAGCAGAGTTGGCAGCGCTGATTGAAAACGCCCTGGCGAGTGAAGAGGATAGTTTTCCATCTCAATTACTGCTGCAACTGAACGCCTGGATTGACCAGGGTTCTGCGTAGCAGGTGCAACATTCAATCTATACACGAAAGGAGAGAAAAACATGGGATCGTTGGATCAAGCCAAACTAAACTTTGCCCAAGGGATGCGCTTGCAGCTTGAAGGAGACCCCCAGACGGCCCAGGCTCGCTTTGACGTTGCCGAAGAGTTATTCAAGCAGGCTGTTGTGCAAGAACCTGCCAATGCCCAGGCTTATTCTGGCTATGCCCGGCTGCTAGATGCTTGCCAGCGCTACGGCGAGGCCGAAACTCATTACCTCAAGGCTCTGGAACTTGACCCGGATGATGGGACTATTCGTGAAGCGTACGAGACTATGCAGTCAAAGCTTGAACACACTGATCAGGTGGAAAAAGACGTGGGTGATTCGCCAGTGTTGTCATCGCCACCAGGACCCGAGCCCGCGCCACAAATCGTGGTGGAGGAACAAGCGCCAGCAAGTAGTATTTCCCAGGAGGTTGACGGATACTGGGCATTGGGCGCTCTCAAGGCCGAGCAGGGAGATTGGGAAGGTGCCGAAGAAGCTTTTCAACAAGCCCTCGATCTCGACTCGCATCACATTGAGGCGCTAAAAGCCTATAGCTCGTTGCTACTGGACCAGCAACGATACGAACAAGCCGAGGGTTACCTGGCGACCCTGATGGAAATTGATGTGTCTTGTGCAGATGATTGCCTGGCCAGTCGCCCGCTTGATACTACCCCCGCTCTGCTGGCGCTCCGCGCGGCACTTGATGCAAGGCAGGAGGCTTTGGAATCTGCCCGGTCATTGTTGCTCCAAGCGCTAGAGATTGAGCCTGATCACATTGCACGGGTTGCCATGTATGGACAAATCCTTGTCGAGTTGAACCTTGAGCAGGAGGCGGCTGAATGGTTGAGGAACGCCTTGGATCGAGGCCTGGAAGATGCAGCTTTGCACCGTGCATACGCACAGTTGATGGCCCGGCAAAGTCGTTACGACGAGGTTGAACAGCATCTGAAACGTGCTTTAGAGATTGCACCGGATGATCCCGACACTCTGGCGCTGCGCGAGGAACTGGACGCCGAACTAGGAGCCTACAATGCAGCTTTTCGCTACATGGCACTCGCCAAGGTGAAAATCAAGCAAGGGGCAATGGATGAAGCCAATGCACTCTTTGAAAAAGCGCTCGAGATTGACGAGGACCATCTGCCTACCCTCAAGGCTTTTGCGACATTTTTGGAAGAGCAGGAAAAGTTTGATCAGGCCGAAGGCATGTGGGCTATTGTGGCCGATCGAGCACCTGAAGAAGCGATTGCACATTTCCAAGATATCCTCGATATCCGAGGAGACAACAGCGAAACGCTTAACCGCCTGGCGCGGGTCTATGTTCAACTTGACCGGCTGGACGAAGCAGAATCCCGGTTGCGTCATTCGCTAGAGCAGTCGCCGGGTCAGCCCGAAACATTGGCGCTGCTGGCCAGGGTTCTGGAAAAGGACGGTCGCCGCCACGAGGCAGAAGCTTTGCTGGCTGGTGACATGATGCTTGTCCAACACGATTCAAGCTTGTGCTTGCACTATGCCCAACTCCTGGCTGCCCGGCGTGACTATAACCAGGCTAAAAAGTTTTATCGTCTCGCCCAGGATTTGTCTCCTGAGGATGTAGAGATTGCGCAAACGTGCCAAGAGGCTCAAAGTCGTATTGCCCAGTTTGAGCAGGCCAACCGGGAAATGGCCCTGGGCTGGATAGAAGCCGGCGCGGGTAACTATGCTGAAGCAGAGCGATGGTACCAACAAGCTCTTAGCGTAGATTCAGAACATGTGCCTACCCTGATCCGCTATGCCGAGTTGCTTGAGGACACCGGCCGGCCTATGGAAGCTAGTCCCTACCTGGCTCGCCTTGCCCAACTCGATCCCGCCGCGGCTGAAGAACACTATAAGAAACGTTTGCCAGAGATGGGGGACGACGTCGAAAGCCGCTGCGCATATGCCTTGCTGCTCCAGAATCTGGGTCGCTTGTCCGAGGCCAAGGAGCAGTTCCAGTTGGCTCTAGACAGGCAGCCGGCATATCTGCCTGCCTTGACGCCTTTTGCCAGCGTGCTGCTGCAGGAAAACATGGTGCACGAGGCAGAAACGGTACTCAAACGCGCCCTCGACCAGGACGACGCGTCGATCGAAATTCATTGGCAGTACGGCAAGCTGTTGATTCAAAGACACCGCTACGACTTGGCCCGAGCACACCTTGAGCGCGGCCGTTATGAGCCACGCTTGGGTGAAGAGTATAACCAGATGGCGGAAAAGCTTGACCAGGTGCGAAAAGCAGAACTGGCCTGGGCCTTTGCGCTTGAAATGGCCCGGCAAGACCCGATGGGGGCGGAATCCTCGTTCAAGGAAGCGTGCGCTGTTTGTGCAGACTTTGTCCCGGCGCTGGTAGATTATGCCGAGTTTCTCGTGGAGCGTGAACGCTCCCAAGAGGCATTCTCGTACCTCAAGGCTGCCGTGCAGTTTGATCCCTACGAGGAGCGTGCAGGGCAACTTTTGGCTAAGGTTGAGGAAATGCAGCACACAGATGGCAACCCTGAAGCGGCAGAGGTGGCTTGATGAGTGAAAACGATAACGCGGATCAAACAGTGGTGGCGGGTAACACTGGCCAGCCGCCAGCGGCAGCCCAGTCCTTGCTCGATCAGGCCCTGTTAGCTCACTGGGAACGACGTTATGCCCAGGCCGAGGCCTTGTACAAACAAGTCCTCAAGCTCGACCCGGGCTTGTTGTCGGGCCATGTCAAGTATGCCATTCTCCTGGCCCAGCAAGGGCGACCAGGTGAGGCGGCAGAGGAATTGAAGCAAGCCTTTATAATCGATGCCGATGGGACGGCAAACCGGCTCAGGGTCGCCCAGGAGCAAGAGCCTCACAATAGTGCCATTTCGGACCTGTGGGACCGCTTCGAGTTTTACCGTGAATCCCTACAAACTCAGCGCGCACAAGATCAAGAACTCCTTGACAGGGTAAAGCAGCTTGTTCAAACTGGCCAGGCAGCCTTGCAAGCCGAACAATGGGGGGATGCACTGCGAATTGCAAACGCAATTCTGGCCGACTTGCCTGAATCCAAAGATGCTCAATCACTCAAGGCCAAGGCTGAAGCCGAGATTGCGGCTGCTCAGCGCAGAGACCAGGTCAGGCAGCACCTGGCGTCCGCCGAGCGATTTGAAGCCCAGGGGGACTATGAGAGCGCCAGTGCTGAGCTGGAAGCGGCCCAGCAGTTATTGCCCGGCGACGATGAAATCCAGGAGCGCTTAGAGGCGATCGAGGGAAAAAAACGTGTTCGACAACAAGTCGCGCGTTATCGCCAAGACGCGCAGCAAAAAGTGGCCGAGGGTGATAGGCAAAAGGCTCGCCAGATCCTGGAATTAGCCATACAGCTTGACCCAGGTGATGCTAGCCTTCGCGAGGCCATGCAGCAAGTGGAAAGACAGGGGAACGCTGCAGCGTTGTTGGAAAAGGCACGTGTCTTGATTTCGAGCAATCTGGCAACCGCTCTAGATTTGGTCAGGCAGGCTCGGAATACAGCCCCGGACATTCCAGGCTCCCAGACTCTTGAGGCAGATATCCAGGCCCGGCTCCAAGTCGAGTTTGCTATAGAGCAAGCTCTCAAGCAAGCCGCAGATTGTGGCACGCAAGAGCGCTGGCACGACGCCCGCCAGGTCCTGGACAATGCCTTGAAAACCCAGCCGGATGATCCCCGCCTGAGAAAAGCGCTGTCGGATGTAGATAAAAACTTGAAAGCCTACGTCCAAGGGCTGTTGGGCCAAGGACACGCCGCGCAAGAGATTAGAGAGTTGAAAAAAGCTCTAGAGCTCTACGAGCGAGCAGCCAGTATGGCGCCCGAACACACGCGTGCTCAAAAAGCACTGGCAGAACTGAAGGATCTCATAGACAGGCAGGCACGAGCCCAGGTGTTGGGGGACCAGGCCCAACAGAGTTATGCCGCAGGTGATTATGCAGCAGCAGAACGAGCGCTACGGCAGGCCATAGAACTGGTGCCTGGCAATGAGTTGTTCCAAGCGACGCTGCGCCAATGGGAACAAAAACGCACGGCGCGTGAGCAAGCAACGATAGTAGAACCGCCACCAGAACCATCACCAGCCGAACCTCCACTGCCAGAACCACCACCGGTTGAGACCTTACCGGAAGAACCGCCCCAGGCTGAGCCTCCGCCACCATCACCAGCCGAACCCCCACTGCCAGAACCGCCGCCGATTGAGCCTTCACCGCAGGAATCATCTCCGGCGGAAGCGCTGTCTCCAGAATCGGTGCCTGATGACCCGGATGAGGCTGTCCGTTATTATGCTCAACGCTCCGTCACGGCCTGGCAAGCCGGCGATACAGCCGAGTGCACAGCCGCGGCCCAACAAGGCTATGGGGTGAAAGGAAGCACCAAGCAGCTCCAGGCTCTCAGGTTACAATGTGGCCTGGCGTGGGCCGGGCTGGCCTGGGCCTCATCGGAGGACCTGCCCAAAAGCGAGCTCCAGGTCTTGAGCCAGACAGTCCTGGACATTGAGCGCCAGGACAAGCCGCTGCGTGCCGATTTCAACGCCCATCTTCTCTCTCACCTGGCGCGTGCCATGTTAGCCAGAGACACGTCTACCCTGGCTAATCTGGCCCTGGATGGTAATACACCCGACAAGGACGACCAACAACTTGTCAAGCTGGTCGACCGCCATGCCCGCCTGGATGACCAGGCTCGCCAGGATCTCTACGACGCTCTCAAAGCCAAAGCCAGCGGCGACATGGGGGCACTGGTTGTTCACACAATCACAGAACTCCTCAGGAGGCGCGTATAATGTCAGACTTGGATGCAATTACCAATTCCACTCCTGTGCCAGCGGACGACAACGATGCCACTCACGTGTACATTGAGGCAGATCAAGCCGAGCGGCGATTGGCGTTGGCTGTATGGAAGGCAGAACAAAAGCAGTTCGATGCAGCCCAAAACTTGTTTGAGCACGCCCTCGAACTCGCACCTGCCCGCACTGACTTTTGGATGGCGTATGCAGCTTTCTTGGCGCAGCAGGAAAAGTGGGAGGCTGCCAAGCAGCAAGTTGAGCGGGCCGCAGGCGATGCCCAGGTAGCAGCCGTCTGGCTGGATAAAGCGTTGGCCGGCGCTGCCAACGATCCGGCCATGATGTACCTCAAGGCGGTTTTATTGGCTCAGCTCGGCCAGCACGACCATGCCCGGCTGGCCTTTGAACAGCTCTTGGCCACTGCACCTGCTCACGGGCAAGCCTGGTTTGACCATGCCGTTGTGCTAGAGGCTTTGGGCGAGATTGAGGCTGCAAACCAAAGTTACCGGTCTGCCCTGGACATCGACGGGCACAACCTGGCCTGGTTGGTAGCTTTTGGATCATTTTTGGAACGGCACGAGCGCGACAAGCAAGCGCTGGGTGTGTTCAACCGCGCCCTGGAGCAGGCTCCCCAAGACCCTGAACTGCAAGAACGTGTACGCATTCTCGAGCGGCGTGCCGACAAAAGCATCGAGGCGCGCAAGCTGGCCGCGCTGGCCAAGTACAAGATCGAAGAGCAAGACGAGGCTGGTGAGGCCGAAGTGCTGCTGGCAGACGCGCTGCGTATGGACCCCGAATGTGCCCTGGCGCACCGGGTGCAGGCTACGCTTTTGATTCGCCAAGGGGCGTTTTCCCAGGCCGAGGCCCACGCGGCCCAGGCTGCTGAACTGGAGCCGGATAATACTGAATACCAGGCCTTTCAACGTTCGCTCCGGGCCGATCTTGAACCACGCCGGCAAAAGGTCGAGCAGCTCGTCGCCCAAGCCCAGGCAGCCGCCGACATCCATGCTGCACGTGCGCTGCTCAATGAGGCGTTCACTCTCGTTGCGGATGACGTACAGGCTCATCTGGCCTACGCCCGGCTGCTGCTGCCAGGTCAGGCCAGCGAGGCCGAAGAGCACTTGCGGACTATCCTGGCGCTTTCTCCCCAGCAGCCTGAGGCCAACAAGCAGTACGCTTTGCTTTTGCTCGAGCGCGGGGATGAGGCACAGGCCAGGTCGTACATATTAGCCGCCCTCGAGCAGTGGCCGGGAGACGAAGAGATGACAAGCAGCTATGCAGCCTGGCTGATCGAGCAGGGACGGCACCAGGAAGCCCTCGACCGTCTCCAGCCGGCTATGGAGGCTTCGCCAGCGAGCACACGGCTGCAGGTCCAATACGCCGTGGTGCTGGCACGAATGGGGCAGATTCAAGAGGCGCTGCCGCGCTTTGAGGCTCTGCTGCAAACCGAGCCTCAGAACGCCATTCTGCACCGCGAGTACGCCGTTGTACTGCGGCACGAAAAGCGCTACGCTGATGCTGAGGCACACTTGCGAGCTGCTCTTGAAACTGTCCCGGACGACGCTGTTGCTCACCGGGAATTGGCAACCCTGCTGGCCACCCACCAACGCTACTACCAGGCACTGGAGCACATCCAGCAGGCGGTGGCTTTGCGTCCAGGGGATGAGGCTATCCAGGCCCAGGCTGAAGAGATAGAGGCCCAATTGAGGCGATTGGAAAAGGTGGAAGAGGAAGTCGCTTTTGCTGCCTGGTTGAGCCGGCAGGGGACACCGGAGCACACGGCCAAAGCGTGCCAGGCTTTTGAACGCGCCCTGGCGCAAGCGCCGGGCAGTGCCCTGGCCGCGAGAGAATATGCGCTTTTTCTGGAGCAGCAAGGCGAACTGGAGCAGGCCAGGGATTTGTTGGACAGGGCGTTGGCCATTGTGCCCGGCGACCCGCAGCTTGAAGCACGGCGCGAGGCTATCACAAGAGCCCTGGAGCCGCCAGCGACGGTTCAAGCGCTACCGCCAAAACGATCCCCAGAGCCACCGGTAGACAGGATACCCTCTGTGTCCCCGCCTCCCAAGCAACAGTCCTTTTGGGATTGGTTTCGGTCTCAGATTGGGTTCTAGTTATCAAATTCACACAAGATATTTGAAGGATAAGAATAATGAATACACTTGATCTTTTATTGGTGTTGGGTGGACAAGTTGCTGATATATTGAAAATGCTGCTCAGCAGAAAAATCACAAAAGATGAGCAAGAACAGGTTCAGGCGCTCGTGCAGCAGTACAACCAGGTCAAAGAAGCGCATCTACAAATCCAATCTCTTGTTCAGCAATACAACCAAGGGTTTGTTCGTGGGATCACTATAGGCGATATGGGAGAACTGTTCCCTTTCTGCACGCACGAGGGTTATCAGCAAGCTGAACAGCTTTACGATGACCTGGTGCAAAATCAGGTCGTTTCTCAGACATTACTCAAGCTGGACATCCTCTCAGTCAGCTTGATAACCCAAACGGTAGAGGAAGTGAGCTTTGCTTCGGTCAACGTGGCAAATTATCAACAAGCAAAAGCATACACCTATGAAATTTGGGCAACCGCTTATCAAAATGGCACGCGAGTGGAGCACGACACGATTAATTGTTACCAGTTGGTGAGAATAGATAACACATGGAAAATGGATGACAGCGAGGCCTATGTCAAGGCAACATAAGACCATTGTCTGACCGTAACTAAGGCTCCCGTTCCCCTACGGGTAGCCATATCCGGCGGCCCCAACGAGTGAAATTCAGCCTGACAGTGACGATTGTGGCTTGGATTTGGTAATCCAAGCCGAGCAAGCTTGGTTACATCTGGCCTTTAGGAGAGTTGAATTTTGACAGGCAACCGTCACGCCCGGCATATAAGCGATGGATGTCAGGTGTGGAGCATTGGAAACAGGGAATGGTAAAGGGAGAATGAGTTTGATGATCATACACAAGATGTTGTTGCGGTTGACTTTGCTGCTCGTCCTGCTGGCAACATCACTGACACCGCCGCTTGCCCAGGGTGCGCCGCTCGCATCCGGGGAGCCTACACGCGGGCAAGCGCCGTTTGCTGCCTCGATGCGTTCGCACGTCGAGGATGAGGCCGGGCCGGGCGAGGCTGCCGCGGACGCCTCACTCACGTCCGGCATTTCTCCTTTTGCGAGTATCCTCTATCATGCTCTCTACCCTCATGCTGGCCTGCGTTACTATGGTGCTGAGGGACGGCTCAAGTACGACTTTGTCTTGCGTTCTGGGGCCGAGGTGGAACAAATCGAGCTGGATTATGCCAGCGCACAGGACTTGCGGGTGACCCAGGCCAGACAGTTGGAAATCCTTGCTTCGCCAGCAAGCATAACCCTAACCGCCTCAATGACCAGTACGGTCAGTACCACCAACACTTTTACAGCCTTTATCAACCCTATCACAACCACAACGCCTGTTACCTATGTCTGGCAGGCTACAGGGCAGTTGCCGTTGACAAATACAGGTGACCTGAGCAGCACAGTTGTTTTTAGTTGGACGACACCCGATACACAAGTGGTCACTGTTACAGCGACCAACCTGGCAGGGGCCGCTACCGCTACTCATACAGTGGCTATATTGTCATGTACGGCATGCGTGTGGGGATCGGTGTATTACGAGGGGCAGGCTGCCTCGGGCGCTCTGGTGACCCTTACTTTGAAGAATTCACTGGCACAAGTTACCTCTATGTGGTCCCCAGACGCCAATCCTATCTATTTGTTTGACGCGGCCGAGCTTGGCGCACAGCAGGGAGATGAAATTCTTCTAACTGCCAGCTACAGTGGACAGGCAGCCACCAAGGTCTGCCGGGTTTTCCCAGGCGAGACGGATAAAAAGCAGCAAGTCAATCTCGTGCTCTCGCCACCTGGTGTAGGCCCAGCCGCAAGCGCCTGGCCTATGGTAGGGCGAGATTGGTCCAACAGCAGCCGCACAATGTCTGTAGGGCCAAAAGAGCCGTTGCTTGTCGCCTGGCAATTTCAAACTATCTCGAGTACATTCAACTCCAGGCCAGCCGTAGGCCCTGGGGAAGTGATTTATATCGGCTCTAGTGGAGGAGATGATCAACTCTATGCTTTATCCAGGCAGGGTGATGTGCTGTGGACCTATCCGATTAGCGGTGGGGTTTCCACGTCATCTCCGGCAGTAGATGCGAATGAGACCGTTTACGTTGGCGGCGTGGACGGCTTTTTGTATGCCATCAATACTGCCGATGGCTCGCTCAGGTGGCGTGATAATACGAGTGCGACCATTTCTGCTTCACCTGTCATTGGTCCTGATGGGACGATTTACATCGGCGCAGAAAATGGCCTTTTTCGTGCTTATTATCCTGATGGTTCTATCAAGTGGCAAGCCATCCAGGCACCCATTATGCAATCCTCGGCTGGCCTGGCGCCAGATGGCTCGGTCTATGTTGGGTCTACAAATCGCAGGGTCTATGCTTACGACCGGAATGGCGTTTCAAAGTGGAATGCTTATGTAGGCAATACTGTGCGGACAGGCGCCACTGTAGCCGAAGACGGCACGATTTTCGTTGGCACGTCAAGTTATGGAAACATGTTCTATGCTATCAACCCAGAGGATGGCAGCATCAAGTGTAGCCACTATTACGGAAATCAAGTCGTTGACTCTACACCGGCTATCGGCCACGATGGAACCATCTATGTTGGTCATAGCAATGGTCAATTGCTGGCATATGACCCAAGAGATTGCTCGCTAAAGTGGGAGGCCTATTCTGGACCTGGACTTGTGCTTGGTGCGACGATTGTGGATAGAGATGGTGCCATTTATCACATGTCTTATTACTCACACCTTTATGCCACAGAACCGGTAAGCGGCACCAGGATATGGGGAGCACTCAGGCTCGCTTCGTATGCCGACCGAAATTCCCCCAGTATGGGGTCTGATGGCACACTCTATGTCCCGACGCGAAATGCGCTCTTTGCTATTACGCCTCCCCCGCAAGTGATCCATTTTACTCCGCCAGCCAACGCGCACATTGTGCACTATACTACAACAGTCTCTGCCTCTTATAACCAACCGATTAGCGCAGCAACTGTTTCCACTCGCACTTTTGTTATTCACGCCGCGCAGACTGGCTTGTTATCCCCAGCGTATGGTGTGGATGGCGAAACAGTTATGCTGACCCCCACTTTGCCTTTCAAGCCAGGCGAATTGGTACAAGTGATCGCTACGACTGGCCCACTGAGCCTGAACGGGCAGGGACCAATTTCACCTACTGTGTGGCAATTTTGGACAAAAACCACCGGCGGGAGCGGGATATTTACAGATACGGGGCAGCAACTGGGAGGGTCGAATAGCCTTGATGTAGCCTTGGCAGACTTGGATGGCGATAGTGACCTTGACGCCTTTGTTGCAAATACGAGCGGGGCTCCTAACAAGGTCTGGCTAAATGACGGCACGGGTGTTTTTAGCGATAGTGCGCAAAGCTTGGGCGGCTCGTACAGTAGAGGTGTAGCTGTTGGGGATTTGAATGGTGATGGCAGCCTTGATGCTTTTGTAGCCAATGGGACCAGCAATGGCCATAGAGTTTGGTTGAATGATGGAACGGGTGCTTTTAATGACACTGGTCAGAGTTTGGGTAACTCGGACAGTTGGGACGTTGCACTCGGGGACCTGGACGGCGATGGCGATTTGGATGCTGTGGCTGCAAATGCAATGACCCAGACCAACAAGATTTGGCTAAATGATGGGACAGGCTTTTTTACAGCAAATGGCCTGACCCTGGGTGATTCGGATGCCCGTGGCGTTGCTGTGGGCGATTTGGATAATGATGGCGACTTGGATGCTTTTGTCGCCAACGTCAGCAATCAACCTAATAAGGTATGGTTCAATAACGGCAGCGGTGTATTGAGTGATAGTGGGCAAAATTTAGGCAATTCGAGCAGCGAGGCTGTGGCTTTGGGTGACCTGGATGGCGATGGCGACTTGGATGCTTTTGTTGGTAATGCAGGAAGCGTGGGAGCGGGTATTGGCCAGGCGGATGTTGTGTGGTTGAACGATGGCGCAGGTGCTTTTAGTCTGGGGCAGAACGTAGGCAGCACAAAGAGCCGCCATATTGTGTTGGGTGATATTGATGGTGACGGCGACCTGGATGCCTTTGCTGCTACTCATTGGGATGGGCTGGCTGATGCTGATCGCGTCTGGTTCAACGATGGTACAGGCCACTTTGTCGACAGCGGGCAGCGACTGGGGAATACGTGGAGCGAGGCGGTCGCTTGGGGTGATATAGATAGCGACGGTGATCTAGATGCATTTGTTGCAAACGGAGGCCAAGCCAATACAGTCTGGTTGAACCAATTCCAGGCTTGTTATGCCCGTATCAATGACGACCCAACCAACTATTCTATTCTCCAATTGGCTATAGACGCAGCGCAAGAAGGCGACCTTGTCAAAGTCGCTGGGATGTGTGCCGGTGTCCAGGTGCGTGATGGCATGACACAGACCGCCTACATCAGTAAATCTATTAGCCTGCGCGGTGGCTATACGACAACAAATTGGACTATGCCTGATCCCATAGCCAACCCCACGACGTTAGAGGCACAAGAATCTGGACGAGTAATCTATATCACGGGTAATATTACCCCTGTGATCGATGGCCTGATTATCATAGGCGGAAACTCAAACGATGGCGGTGGTATCTATTCCGTTGACGCACATCCAAGGATCATCAACACTACTATAACGGATAATCACGCTTCGCAGTATGGCGGCGTGTACATTCAAGGCGACAACGCTTATCTTGAGAGTGTCCGAATAGAACGCAATACTGTATCAGGCAGTTATGGTGGTTTGTTTCTCAGTGGTTCTCATGCTGTTATTTCAAATGTCATTGTGTTGAGTAATACGGCAAGCTATGACTCAGCAGGGGCACAAATAAATAGTAACTATGGCCGTATCACTTTGCTAAAAGTTATTGACAACACGTCGGCAAGATATCACGGTGGCCTGTATTTCTGTGGGCAATATGCAGTCCTGGATGGATTAGAGATCAGGGGCAACTCATCAGCCCATTCTGGCACTGAAGGGGGCGGGTTGCGTATTTGCTTGTTTGATTACAGCACTTTGCGCAACAGCCTTGTCTTGGATAACTATACACCTCGCAATGGTGCGGTATATGTCATTCCAAGTCACAATTATACAGTGACAAATATTATAGTTGCTAATAATAGAACGAGCACAGGCAGTGTGAGTGGTGCTGTTTTGGCGGGCAACAATGTCAAAATTCTACACGCTACCTTTGCCAATAACGATGGCGGCGCTTTAGCTACAAATGGCGAGGGTGTTGAGCTAAAGAACTCGATCATTGCTAGCCATACGCTGGGTGTTGAGGTTAACGGCGGAAACCTGACGGCAGCCAACAACGTGCTTTGGAATAATAGCACCCCATTCACCGGTACGGTTGTCAACACTGGCAATATGGTGTGCGATCCACGCTTTATGAACACATCTGTCTATGATTATCATTTGACCAATATCTCGTGTGCAATTGATGCTGGCTTGGATATAGGGATTGCAAGTGATTTTGAAGGAGACTTCCGACCTCTTGGCACAGGTTATGATGTTGGCGCCGACGAGTTTGATGGGGTGGTACCTCCGCTTGATGTGACAATAGATGGACCGGCGACAGGTGTAGCCCACGCACCCTATGTTTCTACTGCGACCGTCAATCTTTCAGTTACTTTGCCTGTGACTTACACCTGGCAAGCAACTGACCAGTCCGCCCAGTCGTTCGTCGCTGGTCGTTCGTCGGTCGTGACGTACACCTGGAACACACCCGGCCCCAAGCTCATCACGGTCACGGCCTCCAACGCTGCCGGCACAGTCACGGACACGCACCTCGTCACCTTGCTGCCGGCCGATGTTCGCAAGTCGGTCTATCCCACCGGCAATATTGCGCCCGGAGGCGTGCTGCGTTACACCATCGCCTATACCAACAGCGGCGACGTGGCAATGAGCGGATTGACCATCACCGACGCCGTCCCGCCCCACACGATTTTTTTGCAGGCCCAAGATGGTGGATCGTACGATGACAGCCAGGTGGTATGGACGGTAAGCACGCTGCAGCCTGGCGAGACGATTGCAGCCCACTTGCAAGTGCGGGTAGACAAGCCGCTGGCAACCGGTACGGCGATCACCAACCGTGCTGCGTTAGCGGTGGGCAGTGCCTGGCCCTTTGACACGAACGTTGTGACCAACACCGTCTTTCCTTTGCCCGATTTCGGCCTGTCGGTCAAGAGCGTGACGCCACAAAAAGCGCTCTTGGCGCCCAATGACCTGGTGACCTATACCGTCACCTATACCAATGGCGGCAGCTCGCCCTCGTCCGGCACGGTTATCAGCGACCCGTTACCGGCTGGCCTGGAGTACGTGGATGCTTGCTGCAGCGGAGGGCTTGTAGATGGCGCTGTGCTGTGGGACCTGGGCAGCGTGGGCGCCCAGGCCGGGGGTGTGGTCAGCTTGACCGCGCGGGTGCGCGAAAGCGCCTTGCCCGGCGTAGTCATGAGCAATACGGCCTGGATCGACGATGGCTTGTTGGACCCGACCTGGACCGACCCGGTGAGCGTGACGACCATCTATCCCTTGTTGGTTGTGGACAAGGCGGTGGCCCCCACCGGCCCGGTTCTGCCCGGCGTAGGCTTGAGCTATACGATACGTATCACCAATACGGGCAACCTGACGGCAACCAGCGTCCAGGTATTGGACAGCGACCCTAATGGACAAGACCACGCCTGGAGCCTGGGGGATTTGGCGCCTGGAGCGGCAGCAACTGTCAGCTTTAGCCTTCAAACGGGCTCCACCCTGGTTGATAGCGTCGTGCTGACCAACACCGCTGTTGTCAGCGCCGCCAACGCTGCACTGTCGACCAGTGATATGGTGACCACCGTCGTGCGCCGCCCGGCCTTGTCGCTGAGCAAAGGCGTGACGCCCGGTGGCGAGGTATTACCTGGCACTGTGCTGACCTATACTTTGTACTATACCAACAGCGCCTCTGTGCCGGCCGCGGGCGCGCTCGTCACCGATTGGCTGCCTGCCGGCGTCATCAGCCCCACGACCTGGCCGCCTTTGGGAACGATCCCGCCCAACAGCAGCGGCGCGCTCAGTTTTACGGCCCAGGTGGCGGTCCCGCTGGCCGATGGGACGGCTTTGGCCAACCAGGCTGTCTTGGGCGCCGATTATGCTGAGCCTGCCCCAAGCAACGCTGTGACCAACACGGTCATTGCGCCAGCTTTTGAGCTGGCGCTGGCGGCTTCCCAGGCCAATACCGTCACGCCGGCGGACGTCTTGACCTACACGCTGTACTATACCAATGCCGGTCACGCTGCCAGCCAAAACAGTTTTCTTGCAGCGCCTTTGCCCGCTCAGGCCAGTTACCTGGTGGGCGGCAGCTATATCACCGCCAGTCACACGGTCAGCCTGCCGGTGGAAAACGTGAGTATGGGAGCGAGCGGCACAGCCTCTTTTAGCGTGCAGATTCATCGCCCCCTGGCGAATGGATTACAACTGACCCAGTCGCTCACACTCTATGACTACCTGGCCCCGGCTGTAAACAGCAATGTGATCACCCACACCATCACAAGCGCCCCAGATTTCACCATCTCGACCAAGGAGGTGACGCCGGTTGGGGCGCTTACACCTGGCACGATCTTGACCTACACCATTCGCTATACCAACAGCGGCGATATGAATGCGAGCGGTGTGGTCATTAGCGACACGCTGCCCCAAGGGATGGCGTACGCTGGCGGCGGCCTGCTCCAGGATAACACGCTCACGTGGTCGTTGAGGAACGTGCCTGTGGATACGGGTGGTATCGTCAGCTTTACGGCAGTGGCGCTGGACACCCACGCACTGCTGGCCAACCAGGCCGAGATTGCCTGTGACCAGGTAGGGTTGGCTGCCACCAATGTGGTGACAACGCCGGTTCTTGCGCCTATCTTGCACGTCCACAAAACAGTCCACCCCTTTGGAGCGGTAGCGCCTGGCAGCCTGTTGACCTACACCTTGAGCTATACCAATGTTGGCACCCTGCCGGCCGAGGGCGTTTTTTTGGTGGATGCCTTGCCGCCGGGCACCCATTACCATAGTGGTGGTGATATCACATCTACCCAGGCAGTGACTTTTAGCCTGGGGGATGTGCCGGTCGGGGCAAGCGGCACGGTCACCTGGACTGCCCAGGTGGCAGAGCCGCTCACGGCGGGGACAATCATCACCAACAGCGCCCGTTTCTTTTTCGATCCTGTCTATCCTGTTGGCCTGTATGATACCACGCCGCTCAATATCACTGGCAGCAGCACCTGGTATCCTCTCGGTGGAAGCGGCGGCTCGTACTATTATGCTCAATCTTTTGTCGCCACGGCCCCGCGCCTGGTTGACGCGGCCGTCTTTATCTATGGCCAGGCCGCACCGTACCCGGAACTGCGTTTGCAGCTTTGGGGTGATAATGGGGGCAGCCCAGACCCGGCCCAACGCATCGCAGATGGGGCAATCATCACTGGTGGAGTGTTGACCTCGGGCGGGCAGCGCTATCACTTGACTCCACTTTATCCCCTGTCGCTCACGGTGAATGCACGCTATTGGCTGGTGGTAGATGGATCAACGGACCGGACGAGCGCTGGAAGCGTGGGCGTACAATATAATGGTGCCAATCCCTATTCCGACGGCGTCTTTAGGCTCTCCCCGGACGGAAACACCTGGCAGACGCCGAACGCCAATTGGGATTTGGATATCAATGTGATGTACCTGGAGCCACCGGCAACAAATGCGGTGACGACGACGATTGTCACCGCCCCTGAACTGGTTCTCGAAAAGAGCGTTTCTCCGGCCGGAGACGTGTCGCCAGGAACCTGGCTGACCTACACCCTGGCCTATCGCAACGAGAGCAACATTCCTGCTTCTAACACCATCATTACCGACTGGCTGCCGGCCGGGACGGTTTTTGGCAGCGGCGGGACCTACCTGCCGGGCGAGCACGCCGTCCAATTCGAGTTGGGAAACCTGGCTGCGATGGAAAGCGGGATAATCAGCCTGGTGATCGCCGCGCCGCCCACGATCGGCCCGGCTGTCAATTGGGTCGGGGTCGCGGCCAACGAGGTGCCTACGCCAGTGATGGCGCTGCCGGTCACGACCACAATCATTGCGCCGGTCCTGATCTTGACCAAGACGGTGACCCCAGCCGGCCCGGCTGCGCCGGGGGCGGTGCTGAGCTATAGACTGGCGTATGCCAATGCCGGCAATTTAGCCGCCACTGGTGTCATCATTACTGACCCGTTGCCGCTGCACACAGAATACCTGGCCGGTGGGAACTACCTTGCGGCGACCGGTGTGGTGAGCTTTGGGCTGGGGTTCTTGGCTCCCGGAGCATCGGGCGAGCTCAGTTTTACTGTGCAGGTGGATAGCGATGCGCCGGTTGGCGCCGTGATCACAAATGTGGCACACATTGCCTCTGACCAGGCCGAGTCAATAGAAACACTGCCCACGACCAACACCGTGACTGCACCGGTGCTAGAGATTTCCAAGTCGGTGACGCCAGTGGGCGAGGTCTCACCGGGTGCAGTCTTGACGTATACAATCGCATACACCAACAGTGGCAATCAAAGCGCTGCGGGTGTGATCATCACCGATGCAGTGCCCGCCCTCACTACCTATTTGTCCGGTGGGGTGTACTTGGGTGGTCTGAATGCCGTACGCTTTGACATTGGTACGCTCAATGCCAGCGCATCGGGTGCGGCCAGCTTTAGCGTGCGGGTGAATACACTCCTGGATGATGGGGTCATTATCACCAATGTGGCCAGCATAGTTTGTGATCAAGCTGTACCCGTAAGCAGCAACACCACGACCAGTACCGTGCGCAGCGCGCCGGATCTGCGCGCCAGCAGCAAGGCTGTTGCACCGGCTGGAGATGTTGGGCCGGGGACGTTGTTGACGTTTACGATCACGGCTCGCAATACGGGCAATATCGATGCCGCCCATGTGGTCATTACCGATATACTGCCGGCGCATACGAGCCACGTCTCGGGCGGCATGTATTTTTCCGCTACCAGGATGATCAGTTGGGCCATAGACAGCTTGGCCGTGGGTGCTTCACACCAGGTGAGTTTCACTGTGCGGGTCGACCAAGACGCACCACCAGGCGCGGTCGTCACCAATGTAGCTTATCTTTTGGATCAAGCCAGCTCGTTTGTCACGCCCTCGACGGCCAACAGGGTGGTCGCGCCGGTATTGGAACTGGCCAAGCGTGTAACACCAAAAGGAGTTGTAGCGCCGGGGACAGTCTTGACCTATACGCTTATCTATACCAACAGCGGCAACCAGGCTGCCACGAACGTGGTCGTCACGGATGCGTTGCCTGCCGGCGCAAGTTACTTATCCGGCGGCGCATATCTTGCTGGCACCGTGCGTTTCGACATTGGCTCCTTGGGCATCGGCGCTTCAGGCGAGGTCAGCTTTACCGTGCGAGTGGATACGCCTTTGGACGATGGAACCATGATCACCAACGTGGCCACCGTCGCTTCGGACCAAACACGACCCGCGCCCAGCAACGTGGTAACCAACATCACAAGCGTACCGGTTGTTGCGACAAGCCCCTTGGCGTTCGACGTGGCGTTGAGCCCGAGCCAGGCGACTACCCGCGCCTTGACGATTGGCAATGTGGGCAGCGCCGATCTCGCTTGGAGTTTGGTCGAGATCTCTGAGGCTAGTTGGCTGTACACATCACCAACTGGCGGCGTCGTTGCAGCGTCTGAAAGCGCACAGGTCGTGATGACATTCACAGCGCCTTTCACGGCCGGGGCATATACAACCTTGTTGCGTATTACCAGCAGCGATCCGAATGAACCACAGGTGAATATACCGGTCACGCTGACAGTAATGGGCGTTTACGGCGTGGTGATCGAGCCGCCTGCGGCAGCACTGTCTGGCGATCCCAGGCAGGCTATCACCCACACGCTGCGCCTGACCAACACCGGCAATACGCCCGACACCTTTATGTTGGCCAGGAGCGGCAACAACTGGACGACGGACGTATCCTCGCCAGTGGGTCCGCTGGCGGCCGGCGCAGGCACTGATGTGCAGGTGGTTGTGCACATTCCAGTTGACGCGATCGGCGGCGCAAGTGACGTGGTCACGATACAGGCGGCCTCACAAGGCAATCCATCCAGCTTAGCCAGCGCTGCGCTGACCACAACCGCAAACCCCATCTATGGTGTAATGCTCGATCCATCCACGGCTGAAGGTAACAACGCGCCGGGTGGGCAGGTGGTCTACACCTTGACCGTACGCAATACAGGCAACGTGACTGACAGCTTTAGCCTGAATGCGGCCGGCACTTGGGTGACCAGCATAGCCTCTGATGCGGTTAGCTTGCCTCCCTCTGGCATAACCTCGATCACAGTCACTGTAGTCGTACCAACTGCCGCCAGCGACGGAGACCACGACGCGGCGACAATCACGGTGGCCTCACAAAGCGATCCATCGGTCAGCGACGCAAGTATATTGACGACGACGGCCATAGTGGGCTGCATTCCAGTGGGAGGCGTCAACCTGGGCTTTGCGCCTGCAGTACTCAAAATTGGCCAGGTAGTCACCTTCACCGCCAGCGTTGCCCAGGGCACGTCCCCTGTTACCTATACGTGGGATCTGGGTGATGGCAGCATGGTCAGCGGTTCTATAGTCAACCACACCTACCAGGTTATCAACACCTACCGGGTGGTGGTGACGGCAACCAATCTCTGTGGTAGTCCGATCACTGCAACTCAAGAGCTTGTCGTGACCGGTCCAGTTTTCACGCCGACGTACGGGGTGGTGCTCGAACCGGCCAGCGCTGCGGCTTCCGGTCATCCAGGTACAACAGTAACCTATACACTGCGCCTGACGAATACGGGCAATGTGGAGGATGCGTTCATTCTCAACTATGCAGGCAATGATCCGGCCTGGGCCGTGAATTTGCTGACGACTGTTTACACGCTGGCGAACGGCGCAGGTGTCGATGTAATCGTACGTATATCCATTTCGCCCGCGGCCGCTGATGGCGTGACCGACACAGTGCGTGTCAGGGCGACAGGCACTGGTGTTTCGGACTCTAGCGACCTGACCACCACGGCGGTCGAGATTGTACCCCCCAGCCCCAAGCTCGACGACAGCTCCAAGATGGTCGAGCCGCTTGGGGATATCGCGCCAGGAGGGCTGCTGACCTATACGATTACTGTGCGTAATACAGGCGATATGACCGCCACCGGCGTGGTCATTACCGATACTCTGCCAGCACACACCAGCTACGTTTCAGGTGGCAATTACGACCCTGGAACAAGGGCTGTCAGTTGGGTGGCAGGCAGTGTGGCCATTGGTGACTTGCGGCAGTGGCGCTTTATCGCACAGGTGGACACAGGTGCGCCGGTAGATACGGTTATTAGCAATGTGGCTCACATTTCCTCTGACCAAACTGGGCCGGTAGAGACGTTGCCGGTGACAAATATGGTGTCTACACTACCATCTGCACCGGTGCTTTGGCCCATCAGTAATCCAAATGGAGATGGGGACTACCAAGTGACGTGGAATGCTGTGACAAAGGCTGATAGCTATACCCTGCAAGAGGATGACAACATCTCCTTCAGCAGCCCGGCCGTACGCTATACCGGCGCTGCCTTGCAACACCTTGTCAGTGACCAAACCGCAGGTACCTGGTATTATCGCGTCAAGGCGTCTAACCCGCTGGGTGACAGTCCCTGGAGCAACAGCGTGTCTACTGTGGTCGTTCCGCCTGGGTTGGACACGCCAGTGCTGAATGCTATTGACAACGCAGATCGAGACGGCAACTATACGCTAGATTGGCTGGCTGTTAGCGGAGCGCTGACCTACACCTTGCAAGAGGCTAGCACGGCTACTTTTAGTAACCCAAGCGTGCGCTATGCCGGCCCTGATTTGCAATATGTCATCAGTGAGCAGAGAGGGGGAACCTGGCACTATCGCGTCAAGGCCACCAACAACAGCAGTTACAGTGCCTGGAGCAACCCTCAATCCGTGGTAGTAACGGCATATATTTATCTCCCGCTGGTTTTGCGCAACTGGCCGCCTATCCCAGGCGTGCCTACGTTGAACCCGATCAACCCTAACCTAACCTGCGGCAGCTATACAGTCAGTTGGACTGAACCTGCTGGCCCTGTCGCGGCTAGCTATTACGTTTTGCAAGAGGATACCCACATAGACTTTAGCGGAGCAATCCAGGTTTACGAGGGACCGCAGAGGGTCTATGCCGGCAGCAAGTTGGCAATCGGGCGTTACTATTATCGCGTCAGGGCGTGCAACACTTGGACGTGTGGAGGGTGGTCCAGCACGCAATACGTCGATATCTCTGCGCCTGGCGTTCCCGGGCTGCACTTGATAGATAATTCAGATGGGAATGGTAATTATGTTGTTGGTTGGGATGTGGTTGACCTTGCGAGCGGCTACGTTTTGCAAGAGGCTGTCAAAACCACGCTGCCTGTGGATAGCGATTTCACCCAGGTCTATGCTGATGTAAGCAATTTTTACGCTGTCAGTGGCAAGGGCCCAACGCGTTACTATTACCGTGTCCAAGCCTACAACAGTTGCAGCCAGAGCGCCTGGTCAGACCCGCTGCAATATGCAGATGTGCGATGGGAAAAAGAGCCGAACGACGATGCTCGTACCCAGGCCAACGGCCCGATGGTCTTTGGCTTGGTCTATTACGGTGCATTTCCTGATCAATCTGATTTTGACAAAGACTATTTCTACTTTGACTTGGATGTCGAGCACAGTGTCAGCATGGACTTGACCAATATCCCATCTGGCCAGGATTATGACCTGGCTCTGTGGGATACTGCCTTTAAAAGCCCAATTGCCTACTCCGACAACAAAGGCAGCCTCGATGAGCATATCCAAACCGGTATTTTGCTACCTGGTCGGTACTATGTCCAGATCTATCACTATGACTCGGGCGGCAGTATGCAGCCGTATCGCGTGTACGTAGTGTATCGGTAGATGGGGAGGGTTGTGTACGCACGTTCATTTTGGGTTTCTGAAGTGGTGGTGAGGTGTTAGGGGCCGGACGGTATGATCCAGAATTGCCACATGCCGTCCTGGCTCACTCTGGCTGCCATAGTTAGCCGGGTGTATATTCTACTTCCTGATCCGCCTATCACCACAAGCAATAGCCTTTACTCGCGAGATGCTCCTGTCCCGCAGCCGCGAGGCCAGGCGAGGCGGCACACACCGGTAACCTGGGGTAGGCTCTAGCGGTAGATTGGTGGTATACACCGTCGGCAAGCGGTTCTCTAACCGATCATTCACAATCTGATACAGCTTGTCCTCCGCCCAGGATACCCGTTCGTCTCGCCCGCTGCTTTCTGCGCCCAGGTCGTCCAATACTAACACGGGCGCCTGCTTGACCCGCGCCAGACGGCTGGCAAAATCTTCAGCCGATTGCTCACCATACCCATCGCGCAGCCAATCCAACAATGCCGGCACTCCCTCGAAAAATGCCGGCTCGCCGCAATCCAGCAGCGCATTGACCACTGCCGCGGCCAGATGTGTTTTGCCACGCCCATTGGCGCCAATCAACACCAGCCAACACCAAGCTTGCCCCCAAGGATCGTCAGCCAATTGGCTGGCCAGCTCGTATGCCTCGCGATTGCCGTTTTCAACCTGGAATGATCCGAACGTCATGGCGCGTATTCCAGTCGGCAGAGTGACCTTGATAGCAGCCGCTTGTCTGGCCAACGTGCATGCGCACGGAATCCACTGATTAGCCTGCGGATGCCCGGCCGGCAAGTTCGACGGCCAATAGTAGCCAGGACAATGGCCCGGCGATGGGCAAGGGTCTATTCGGATTGGTTTCACATTGCCTCCTTGTCAGTTTTCAGATCGGGTATAGGGTACATCCTCAAACGTTTGGGCTTGCGCCGCATGGCTCTGCTTGCGCAGCGTTCCCCATAGATAGTCGAGTGGGTCACCGCTGATCTCGTGCCCCGCAACAGAACAGGCCACACGCCACACGTTGGCCGGACCGCCGTGATCGCGGCACATCTTGCCAATCTCGGCCTTGTCAGCCTTGATAGGGTGTACTCGCAGTTGCCCGTTTTCCCAACGCATGCCCATGATTTTGCCGATGTTGACAGCCGTGATGTAGATTTGGGTGCGCCTGTCGCTAGAATGGGTACGCAAATCGTCAAACACTCGCTCGCGCCTGACCGGAAGCGGCTCGATATCGAGACTGCCCTTGCTCGCCGGCAGGTCGCCGGTCGCACCGCGATCGGCAGCCCCATCCAACACGCGAGCGACTGGCATAGCGCGCTTCAGATCGCCATTGCCGGGAACGCCAGAGGTGTCTGCATCGCATTCCTGCCTGGAGTCCGGGGTGTCAGATGTCAATAGAGCAAGCTCAGCGTCGAGCGAGCCGCTTGGCGGCTCACTTTCGAAGAAAGTGTTAACACCGTTAGGTGTTAACATAGATGACCGGCGCTTTTCGTGCTGGTACGGGTCCTGTACCGGCGCTTTTTGAGCTGGTACAGCGTCCTGTACTGGCCCTTTTCGTGCTGGTACGGCAGCGTCGCCCCGTACCAGCACTATTTGTGCTGGTACGGCAGTGTATGTGCTCCAGTTACCAGGAACGGGATAATAGATACCATTGGCAATGTTGGTCACGACTTCCTGCGGCAGCACGATTTCGTGCTGATAATCAGAAGGTAACTCGGTAACGGGGCGAGGGCCCATTTCACCAGTCTGTTTCCAGGCCTCAACCGCATGGCGCTGTTGGACCAGGTAATCTTGAGCGACCAACGACAAATTGTGGATGAGCGAGCCAAGATCCCATTGCTGCGCTTTCATGCGGGGTGAATCGGGCAGGTTGCCAGGGCCATAGTAGGCGATCATCTCGTCACGGCTGTAATAGATGCGGCTGGTAAAGATCAAGCCCATTTTGCGAAACTTGCCCAAATAATCCTCGCGCTTGCGTAGGCTGGTTGCCATGGGCAAGTTACTCAAGCGCAATACAAAATCGTGATCGGAACGCAACGCCATTACGTGCACCAGTAGCATGGCCTCCGTGTCAGACAATCTCATTGGCTGCCTGCCATCCTGTGGTGTGTGCACGAGATGGCGATAAAAGCGCAAGAACAGATTGGGAACGCTGCCGATGCCAAACTGCAAGGCCAACGTCCCATAGTGCACTTGGATGGCGTGATCTTCTTTCATATTCAGCTCCTCTCTGACAAATCTTGGACGGCTTGCTTGATCTTGGCCAAATAGTCCTCTACGGCCTCGCGCGTGGCTCCAGCGTCTTTTATGTCGCCCCACTTGTGATAGAACCAGTCACGGCAGAAAAAGTCAGGGTGGTCAAAGTTCATCTTCAATTCTACGGAATTGTCAGCCGGCACGCCGATGGCATCCAGCACTACCTCTATCAAATCGATATTCCAATACTCGTCGTTGATAGCTTCTTCATGCTGTTTCAGTTTCTCGTCGTGTTCAGCCTCAATCAAGAGCAACCGGACCAATATTTCGTCGTTCACAGCATCACCTCCTTGACCACCCCATTTACAAACTGGGTAAGCGACTTGATGAACATCAATGGTGCCAGGCCGGTGGGTCCCTTGCGATGCTTGGCCACGATCAAATCAAGCGGTATCATTGGCGCATCCAGGTCAAATATCTTGTCGTCGTCGCGGTGTAAGAATAGCACCACGTCGGCGTCTTGCTCGATGCTGCCCGATTCGCGTAGATCAGACAACAGCGGCTTTTTGTCGGCGCGCTGCTCGATGGCGCGATTGAGCTGCGAGACGGCCAATACCGGCACGTGCAGCTCTTTGGCCAACGCCTTGAGTGAGCGTGAGATGTGCGAGACCTCCTGGACGCGATTTTCAAACTTGCCGCCAGGTGACATCAACTGCAAATAATCCATCACGACTAGGTCCAACCCGTGCTGCGCCTGCAGCCAGCGCAAGCGGCTGCGCATCTGCATTGGCGAAACAGCCGGAGTGTCGTCAATCCACAGCCCCTTGCCATTGGTGGACAAGTGGCTGGTTGCCTCGACAAATACCGGCCAGTCCGCCTCAGCCAAACCACCCGTGCGCAGCTTGTGGCTGTCAATGCCGGACTGGTGCGCCACGAATCGTTCGATCACCTGGTCGCGCGACATCTCCAGGCTGAATATTGCCACCCGCTGCTGGAACCGAGTCGCAGCATTGAGCGCGATGTTGAGCAAAAGGGACGTTTTGCCCACGCTGGGCCTCGCGGCCAGAACGATCAAATCGGTCTTGCGCAGGCCACCCAAAAGCCGGTCCATGTCAGCAAAGCCGGTTGGCACGCCTAATGCGGTTGGCTCACCACGCCGCTCGTAACGAGCCTCGATCATCTGATAGTATTCGGCCAGCAAGGGCGGCAGGTGTTCCAATGACTGTCCATTTTGACTGGGCGCAATGTCATAGACCGCTTTCTGCGCCTGATCCAGCACGTCAGTTATGTCCTTTTCTTCAGCATAGGCCAATTGGGCGATGTCCGAGGCGGCTGCCAGCAGCTTGCGGCGGATGCTGTGCTGCTCGACGATACGGCCGTACCCTTCGGCGTGGATGGCAGTGGGCACGGCGCCGATCAGGTGCGATAGGTAAGCCTGGCCGCCGATCTCGGCCAGTTGCGTGCGCCGGTCGAGTTCCTGGCACACGGTCAGGTAGTCGACTGGCTGGCGGTGTTCACTCAGGGCAGTAAGGGCCTGCCAGATCCACTGGTGCTTGACCAGGAAGAAATCAGCGGCCGACAAGAAATGGACGCGGTACAGTGCCTCGGGGTCGATCAGGATCGAGCCGAGCACGGCTTCTTCGGCTTCCAGGCTGTGAGGAACCACACGGTTCTCCGGCTGCGTCTGGACTGGTTTATTGACTTGGTTCATTGCATATCCTCCGAATGTTCAAGATGATTGTATGGCGTACACTTGACCCTCCGGCCTGCTTTGACGATCAAGGCATTGTTGCGCCTACCTCGTCAGGCCTTGCAGTCAGCGCGGCGTGCAGGATGGCAGCGCGCCAGGCAGCAACCGCGTCGCGCTCCGGTCCGGACGGCAGCGTGTTCCATGTTGTGGTCCAATGCGCCCACAGGCTGTAGATCCAGCCCCCAATGATCTGCTTTACCCTGCTCCTGTCGTGGTGGCCGGCGTTCAGGATGGCCAGCAGCAGCTCGCTGGGCAGTGCGCCCTCGATGCCCAGCGCGCGCTCGCCGAGCAGATAAAGAGGGCAGGACAGATACGCCTGGGTGGGCAGGGT
>JAFGFO010000290.1 GCA_016931085.1 Thermoflexales bacterium | reverse complement strand
GACACGGGCAAGCTCACGCACACCGGCGCGCTCAGCCTGGTCGATCTCAATCGCGCCGGCGTGCCGCTGATGGAAATCGTGTCCGAACCAGACATGCGCTCGGTGGAAGAGGCGCGCGCTTATGCCGAGAAAATTCGCCACATCCTGCGTTACTTGGGTGTCAACAGCGGCGATATGGAGAAAGGCGTCATCCGCTTTGAGGCTAACGTGTCCATCCGGCCAGTCGGCGACGAGCAGTTGTACACGCGCACCGAGATCAAGAACTTGAACAGCTTTCGGGCACTGGTTCGCTCCATCGAATACGAGATCGCCCGCCAGATCGCCACCGTCGAGCTTGGTGGCGCAGTGGAACAAGAGACCCTGGGTTGGAGTGAGGAGCGCGAGCAGATCTATGTGCAACGCAGCAAAGAATCGGCGCACGATTATCGCTACTTTCCCGAGCCTGACCTGCTGCCGTTGGAAATCTCGCCCCAACGCGTCGAGGCGATTCGCGCCCGGCTGCCGGAATTGCCCGACGCCAGGCGCGAGCGCTTTGCGCGCGAGTATGGCCTGAGCCGCTACCAGGCTGCCTTGCTCACCGAGGAGCGGGCCGTGGCCGATTATTTTGAAAGCGGCGCGCGCCAGCGGCCGGCGGCTGGCTTTGCGGCGCTGGCCAACTGGATGTGCGGCGACTTGTTTCGGCTCATGAACGAGTCGGGCCAGGAAATCGGCCAGGTCAAGATCGCACCTGTTGGCTTGGTGGAACTCGCCGGCCTGGTCGAAAGCGGCGTGATCAACCTGAACACGGCCCGCGCCGTCTTTGAAGAGGCCTTCACCTCGGGTCGTTCCCCGCGTGCCATCGTGGCAGACAAGGGCCTGGCCCAGCTCAGCGACACGAGCGCGCTGGAAGCGCTCGTCAAGCAGGTCCTGGACGAGAATCCCACCCAGGTGGAGCAGTACCTGGGTGGCAAGGCGGGGCTGGCCAACTGGTTGTTGGGGCAGGTGATGAAAACCACGCGTGGCCAGGCCAACCCGCAAATCGTGCAAAGCCTGCTCAAAACCGCCCTCGACGAGCGCCGAACATTATGAACCTATCTGGTTTACTGCCACTACTGAGCGAGGACCTGCACTACCGGCCGTGGCTTGACGAGCTGAAAAGCGCCTCGACCGGCGAGCGCAGTGCGTTGCCTCTGCTGCGCGCGGCGCGCCCCTACCTGCTGGCCGCGCTGGCCCAAGACCTGGGCATCCCCCTGCTCATCGTGACCGGCCGGCCCGACCGCGCCGCGGCGCTGTTCGAGTTGATGCGCGCCTACCTGGGGGATTCAGCCGCCGGCACGCGCCTGCTGCGCTTTTCGGAACCGCCTACCTTGCTGTACGAGCGCGCCCCCTGGCCGAGAGAAGTCATCAGCGAGCGGCTGGCAGTCCTCGCTGCGCTCGCCGGCTCCACCGGGCAGCTCAGTGTCCCGCAGCCGTCGGTTGAATCGCACTACGCACTACGCGATACGCAATACGCTGCACCTATCATCATCGCCTCGGCTCGCGCCCTGATGCAGCGCACCTGCCCACTGCGCTCGTTCCGCGCCAACACGCGTGTGCTCAAAAGCCGGCAACTGAGCAATTTGTCTGCCACTGTCCTGCACTGGATCAACGTCGGCTACGAGCGCACCAGCGTGGTCCAATCGACCGGAGAGTTTTCTAGCCGGGGCGGCATCGTCGACGTTTTCCCGCCAGCCTCGCCATACCCGGTGCGCATCGAGTTGTTTGGCGACGAGATCGAGTCGCTGCGCCGCTTCGACCCGGCCTCGCAACGCTCGCAAGAGACGATCGAGTCCATTACCATTACCCCAGCCCGCGAAGCCCTGGCTCGCTTTGGACCACAAGCAGCCGCCCGGCTGCAAGATTGGGATATGACAGCCCTGCCCGAGGATGTGGCGACAGCTTTTGCCCAAGACCTGTCTGCCCTGATCTCGAGCGAGCCTTTCGCCGGCATTGAATTTTACCTGCCCTATTTTTACGACGAAACGGCTAGCTTATTGGACTACCTTCCCCCCGGCGCGGGGCTGGTAGTGCTCGATGAACCAGGCGAGATACAAGATACCTGGCACGAGCTTGAAGAGCAAGCGGTCGACTTGCACGACAAGGCGCTCCTCGACCAAAGCCTTCCGCCTGACTATACCTTGCCTTATCTGACCTGGGACGACTGGCGCGACGCGCTCGGCCGGCACACGACGCTGGCCTTGGGCGAAGCAAGTGACCAGGAGACAGTCGAGGCTGAAGTCCAGCCGCTGAGTGACGCTTTCACCCCCGGCCCACACTTTGGGGGACAGATCAAGCCTTTCATCGATCACATCGCCCAGCGCCAATCGGCTGGTGAGCGCGTCGTCGTCGCCAGCCGGCAGGCCGAGCGCCTGGCGCACTTGTGGCGGGAACACGACGCGGGCGACTATACCCGCCCCGTCACGGAGCTGCTCGAGCCGCCGCGGGGAGTGGCGTTCGTGCAGGGTGCGATCGCGGACGGCTTTGCGTATCAACGCGCAACTCCTTCGACTACGCTCAGGACAAGTCGCGACTCACAACTCGCCACGCTTCACTTGTTGACCGACAGCGAGATTTTCGGCTGGGTGCGGCCGGCCCCGCGCCGCCGCGCGCGCCCGCACGCCATCGCCCCCGAAAGCTATCTCACCGATTTGCGGCCGGGCGATTACGTGGTGCATATCGAGCATGGCGTGGGGACATTCCACGGCTTGACCACGCTCAAGATGGAGGGAGTCGAGCGCGAGTACTTGCAGGTCGTGTACGCCGCCGGCGACAAGTTGTACGTGCCGATCCACCAGGCCGATCGCCTATCCCGCTACATCGGCGCCGACGACCGCCCGCCCACAGTGCACCGGCTCGGCACTGCCGAGTGGGGACAGGTCAGGCAGCGCGCCCAGGAGGCTGCGCTGGAAGTGGCCAAAGAACTACTCGAGCTGTACGCCGTGCGCGAGACGGTGAGCGGTTTTGCATTCTCGTCCGATACGGCCTGGCAGCAGGAGCTAGAGGCCGCCTTCCCCTACATTGAAACCGAGGATCAGTTGCACGCCATCCACGACGTCAAGGCGGATATGCAAAAGAAGCGCCCCATGGACCGGCTGATCTGCGGCGATGTGGGCTATGGCAAAACCGAGGTCGCCCTGCGCGCGGCGTTCAAGGCCGTCCAGGACGGCAAGCAAGTGGCCGTGCTGGTGCCGACGACCATCCTGGCCCAG
>JAFGFO010000289.1 GCA_016931085.1 Thermoflexales bacterium | reverse complement strand
CTTGGTTGGAAGATCAGTTGCGCCATACCATTTCGACGCCGAAAGTTCCTATTTCGGCGTTGGTAGCCCGGCAGAAGGTGAATGTGCTGATGCTGGAGAATGTCAGCAATTTACTGCTGGTCAATACCCCCGAGTTGGTGCGCCTATCTGACGACAAGTGGGTGTGGCGTGTACCGATAGATCTGACTTTTCAAGGGCGAGGGCGCGTGGGATGAGTGGGCACGCTTGATGTGGATGCGCACTATGGGGAAGTGCACTACAGCGACGCTAACCTGGCCCAGATTGGCGCCGAGACGCAGCGATTGGCAGAACAAGTCCTTCATCCGACAGTATGAACGGCTTGATTCAGCTCTCCCATTACCAACAATCGGCCGAAGGATCCGGAGCTACACCCGTTACGACGCCCTTGGCAATTGCGTCGTCGTCACCGACGCCAACGGCGGCGCCACGACCTACGGCTACGACGGCCTCAACCGGCTACTCTCGATCCAGTACCCGGACTCGGCCGTCCAGTACGCCTACGACGCGGCCGGCAACCGCACAGTGGTGACCTCGGTCACGCCGACACCTGCACTCGCGAAGCGCACCGCAGGTGCAAGTGTCAGCGGCACCGTCGTCACCACCCACGCCTACGACGCGGCCAACCGGCTCACGGCGCGCGCCAGGAGCGACGGCTGGAGCTATACCTACAACTGGTCGCCGTGCGGGCAAATGCTGGCCGAGTGGACGAGGGGCCTGCCTGCGCGCGCCTTCACCTACGATGGCGCCGGGCGCATGGTCGAGGCCAGGGTCTTGACCCTGACCACCCGCTTTCGCTACACTTTGGCTTTGCAAAGTGCGATGGCCCTGGGCGCGCGGCTCGTCGTGACCGAAGGGAATGTGGTGGGGCGCGGCGCTCAACCTCAACCTCAACCTCAGCCTCAACCTGGTGTGCGGTGGAGTGTACGACTGGAGTACCGGCCTGATCGGGTGCATAGAGATACTAACCCCCAAATTGACATATTTCACAGAAGTTTCCGACTCGTCATTTTTTGTAATGGTCAACAAGAGCTTGCACATTCCAGGATCTGGCCGGAGAGAATCGTAGCCTAGAGCCTTGTGCCCGTTTTCCGCTGGTTCGGCCTGTTTTAGACGCCCACAAGGGGCTATGCTACGCCTCTCCGATGTGCAAGATGTCACTGCCTATTACACGATTCGTCATTTTTGCGCACATTCATTCTGATTTGGACGCGGATAAACGCGGATTGACGCTGATTTAAGCCTTGAATCCGCGTTCATCAGCGTAAATCCGCGTCCCAAAAGAGAAATGGGAAACTTTTGATTTCAGTTACAATCCCTGGGACGTTGCCGGCATCATGATACACGAGGCCACCCACGCCTGGCAGCAGTTTTCGCTGGAGCAAATAGCCGGCAGTCTCTCTGTCAAGTGTTGATAGGCAAACCAGACTTTTCACCGCCAAGGCGCAAAGGTCACAAGTTTTCTTATGGTTTCTTTGCGTTCGCCAATCCCCGCCGTAGGCAGTGGATTGGACGCGTCTTTGCGGTTAAGAATGTTTCAGCCATTGACTATCAACACCCCACAGGGAGACTATCGTAGCCGGGGCACTAGGCAAAAAGCGAATTTCAGGTACAATTAGAGTGCGCATGCGCGTATGAGCATGAGAGGCCCTCTCTTGCTCACAAGTCAAAAGGAGTTTAGAAATTCATGAAGACTCACTTTGTTCGCTTTGTTTCTAGGTTTGCAATAGTGTCGCTGCTGCTGGCTGGTGCGCTACCCCCACAGGTCATCAGCGCACAGCTTCAAGATCTCGGGCTAGAAAACGCCGAAATCAACGCGGGTCTTGATAGCGCGCCATTGAGAAATGGCGTCCCATTTCCTAAAGGATTGATTTTTTTACAGTCCCTGGCTGACACGCCCATCGCCGGCCTTGCCCTGGCCAACGACAGCCCCACTGTGCTGGGCAGTCCCACCACGCTCACCGCCACTGTCACCGCCGGCACGGCTATCACCTATGCCTGGGACTGGGGCGACGACAGCGGAACGTCCTTTGCCTATTCCTCGGAGGAGGGACTGGGATTGACCATTCCTGATAATGGCTGCGGGGGGGGGAACTACCTGGAACACACTCTCACCGTTACAGAGCCGGGCGTCATCCTGGATGTCGACGTGACCATCGCCGACCTGCGCCATGCCTGGGATGCAGACCTCAGGATCTATCTGCGTGGGCCGGATGGCACCCATGTCGAGCTTTCGACAAGCAATGGCGGAAATGGCGACGACTATTACAACGCCGTTTTCGACGACGAGGCCGGCACGCCGATCACCAGTGGTTTCCCCCCCTTCACCGGCCTCTTCCGGCCTGAAGGGGCGTTGGCCAGCTTTGATGGCACGAACCGGCAGGGGGAATGGACGCTGCGTATCTGTGATGGCGGTCCGACGATCGAAGGAACGCTGAACAAGTGGGCCTTGTCCATCCTGACGGTTCCTCCTACTACAAGCGGTGTCATCACCCACACCTACCCGGCCGCCGGCGCCTACACGGCCACTGTCCTGGCCCTCAACGCCGCCAACTGGGCCACGGCTGCCACGACGGTGGTGGTCAAGTCCGTCATGGCTGACTTTAGCGCCAACCCGACCAGCGGTGTCTGCCCGATGGTCGTGACATTCACCAACCGCTCCGGCGGCGATTACACGGCTGCGTTGTGGGACTTGGGAGATGGCAACGCCAGCACGCTACCACACCCAACACATACTTACACTGTGGCGGGGGTATACACCGTCAGCTTGACTGTGAATGGGCCGGGGGGGACAGACAGCTTGACACGCCCTGGCTATATCGCCGTCGCCGATCCGCCGGCGGCCGTACACCTCAGTGGCCCCCAGACAGGCTTTGTCGGCACGGCGTATGCCTTCAGCGCCACTGTCAGCCCGATCTCGGCTGCGCAGCCCATTACCTACTTGTGGGAGGCCGCCGGTCTCTCTCCGGTGACGCACACGGGCGCTTTGAGCGATACGATTGTCTTCACCTGGAGCGTGCCAAGGACAAAGGCCGTCACGGTCACCATCGCGAGTGACGGCGGCGCGATCAGCGCCACGCAGCTGATCACCATCGCCGATGTGCCTATTGCCGGCCTGACCCTGGCCAACGACAGCCCCACGCTGCTGGGCAATCCTACTCTACTCGCCGCGGCTGTTGTTAGCGGGACGAATATCATCTACGCCTGGACCTGGGGCGATGAGACTGGAATCACTTTCACCTATCCGTCGGAGAACAATATGGGGCTGGCCATCCCCGACAACGGCTGCGGGGGGGGGGACTACCTGGAACACACTATCATCGTGACAGAGCCGGGCGTCATCCTGGATGTCGACGTGACCATCGCCGACCTGCGCCATGACTGGGATGCGGATCTCAGGATCTATGTGCGCGGGCCGGATGGCACCCAGGTCGAGCTTTCGACGGGCAATGGTGAGGATGGCGACAATTACTACAACACCGTCTTCGACGACGAGGCCAGCACGCCGATCACGAGTGGGACTGCCCCCTTCACCGGTCGCTTTCAGCCCGAAGGGGACTTGTCCGCTTTCGATGGCCGAGACCAGCCGGGTGAGTGGACGCTGCGCATCTGTGACGGCGGTGCGGCAGTCGAAGGGACGCTGAACGAGTGGAAATTGTCCATTCTGACAGTCCCTCCCACTACCAGCAGTTTCATCACCCATACTTATCCGGCCCTCGGCATCTACACGGCTACTGTCCTGGCTCGCAACTCTGCCAACCAGCTTGTGGCCACCACGACGGTGGCGATCAAGTCGCTCGTGGCCGATTTCACCGCCAGCCCGCCCAGTGGCGCCCACCCCTTGACCGTCACGTTCACCAACCGCTCTACAGGCCCTTATACGGCCAGCGTATGGCATTTCGGCGGCGGGGTGACCAGCACCCTGCCCAGTCCGACGCACACCTACACCGCGACCGGTGTGTACGCTGTCAGCTTGACTGTGACAGGGGCTGGTGAGAGCGATACGACGACCAGGTATGTCACCGTGACCGAAGTGTTGCCGCTTATCGTTGGGCCTGGCGCTGTGACCATCGGTGGCCCTCAGGCCGGCTTTGCCGGCGCGGCGTATGATTTCAGTGCCACCGTCAGCCCGATTTCCGCCACATGTCCTATCACTTATTTGTGGGAGGCCGCCGGGCACTCGCCGGTGACGCACACGGGCGGTCTGAGCGATACGACTGCCTTTACTTGGGGTGCGCCTGGGATCAAGATGGTTACGGTCACGGCCACGAACGTAGGCGGCGTGCTCAGCGGCGCGGTGAGCGCCACGCACCTGATTACCATTGCCGACGCGCCGATCGCAGGCCTGTCCCTGGTCAACGACAGTCCCACTCTATTGGGCAGTCCCACCGTGCTCACCGCCGCCGTCACCGCCGGCACGAACATCACGTATGCCTGGGATTGGGGTGAGGGTGCCGGCTTTACGACTACCTATCCCTCCGGCAGCCAATTGAGGGGCGTCGTCACTCATACTTATCCGGCCGCCGGCGTCTACACGGCTGCCGTTCTGGCTCGCAACTCTGTCAACTGGGTCACAGCCACCACGACGGTGGCGATCAAGTCGATCGTGGCCAATTTCACCGCCAACCCGCTACTCGGGGCCCATCCCTTGACGGTCACATTCACCAATCACTCCACAGGTCCTTATACGGCCAGCTTGTGGGATTTCGGCGACGGGGAAACCAGTGTCTTAGCTAGCCCGACACACACCTATGCCACGACCGGCGTGTACACCGTCAGCTTGACCGTGACAGGGGTGGACGAGAGTGATACGCTGACACGCACGCGTTACATCACAGTCCAACACCCGGTACAGGCGGATTTTTCTGCCAACCCGACCAGCGGTGCGTACCCATTGACTGTCGCGTTCACTAACTGGTCTACAGGCCTTTATACGGCTAGCCGGTGGGATTTCGGTGACGGGGGCACCAGCGTCTTACCCAGCCCGACGCACACCTATCCGGCGGCCGGCGTGTACACCGTCAGCTTGACCGTGACGGGGCCGGACGGGAGCGATGCGCTGACGCGCGCGCGTTACATCGTAGTGTACACCCCGGCAAAAGCGGATTTTTCTGCCAGCCCGACCAGCGGCATGTGGCCCTTGCTTGTCCAGTTCACCAACCAATCGAGTGGTGACTATACGACGTCGTTATGGGACTTTGGAGATGGCGCCACCAGCATGGTGGCGCAGCCGGCGCACACTTACATGGCCGATGGTGTGTATACCGCCAGCTTGACCGTGAGTGGACTGGGGGGGAACCATACCCTGGCCCGCCCCAGTTACATCACCGTCGGGGGGGGGGCTCATACCTATCTGCCGTTCGTTGTGAAGGATTGGCCGCCTGAGCCGATGCGGCTTTACCTGCATATGGGTGACGCTTCCCCCTCCCAATTCCTGAGCCTGAACCAGCAGGGCGGCGTCTACAAGCGTGTCGAGTTCGGCGGTTACAACGAGTGGTCCATGAAGCTGGATCGAGACCTGGTTGGCGCGGCATACGCGTACACTATCTACGCAAGCCGGGCCTATTACTCTACGGGTGGCGCCGTCTGTGACGTCGAGGTCCTGCTCCGGCGCAGCGGCAGCGAGGTGGTGCTGGCCAGGTGGTTCCAGGCCTTTACCACGACTAACAGTTACACGGCGACAGCCTACTCGGGCCGCATAACGGGGATCGACCCCAACGCACAGGCGGGCGATAGCCTGGTCTTGAGGATTTACGCCTATAACCAGCCGGTCACGATCTGGATGGACAAGCAAGAAGATGGAAACGGTGGGTCCAGTTCCATCCAGGTTCCGAGTTATGCGCCGCCTACCGGCACGCGCTCTGCTTCTGAGCGACGCTCAATCAGACCCTAAAGGGCTTGACCTTTAGGGTTATATGCCGCTCACGGGTTCTGTTCCACCAGGCGCTTCCACGTCCTTTGGGCACACTCGCGCGCCTGCTCAGCGATGGTTTGCTCGTTCAATGTGAGCAGCTTGCGGTCGCGCATCAACACCTGCCCGCCCACGATCGTGGTGTGGACGTGGCCACCGGTAACGCCAAAGATAGCGTGCCATGGCCAGTTTCCGCTCGTGAGCGGGGTGGGGGGGTGGTAATCCAGCAGGATGAGGTCGGCGTAAGCGCCGGCCGCCAACTGCCCCAGCGGCGCCGGCCAGTGATCGGCGGCGATGTGGGCGTTGTTGGCAAACGCCATGCGTGCCACACTCTCGCCGCCCATCGCGCGCGGGTCATGTTCGTGGAGCTTGTGAACCAGGTAGGTCATCTTCATCTCGGCAAAGTGGTCGTTGGAAAAGCCGTCGTTGCCCAAGCCCACGCAGATGCCCAGGTCGAGCGCTTGCTGCACTGGCGCCACGCCGACGGCGTTATTGGCGTTGCTGCGCGGCTGGTGCGTCAACTTGGCGCCTGTTTCAGACAACAGGTACAACTCGCCTTCGTCCAGGTGAACGCCGTGGGCGCAAATCGTCCGCGGCCCCAGCAACCCCAGGCGCTTGAAGCGCGGCACGATGCGCTCGCCGTATTTCTGCAAGCTGTCTTGCTCGTCGGTGGCATCCTCGGCCAGGTGTGTGTGAAAGCCGGCGTTTTGCTGCTCCGCTTCGGCCGCGCAGTGTTCCAGCGTGCGATCGCTGAGTGTGAGCGAGGCGTGCAGGCCGAAGGAGGCGGATAGCAGTGTTGCGAGTTGCGAGGTGCGGGTTTCGAGTTGGGCCCGCTGTGCGGCGACCTTGTGCAGGAAGCGCACGTTTTCGGCAATGCCAGCCTTGGCGCCCACGTCGCCGTTGCGGTCGGTGACCTCGTAACACAGGCAGGCGCGCACGCCGGCCTGCTGCACCGCCTCGGCGATGATGTCCAGACTACCTTCGATGGCGTTGGGGCTGGCGTGATGATCGAAGAGCGTAGTCGTGCCATTGCGGATGGCGTCCGCCAGACAGACCAGCGCCGATAAGCGGATGCCTTCCTCGTCGAGGGCACGGTCCAGGCGCCACCACAGCTTTTGCAGGATTTGCACAAACCCGCTTGCCGGCTCGCCGGGGATGGCCATGCCGCGGGCGAACGCACCGTAGAAGTGGGTGTGCGCGCAGATGTTGCCCGGCATCACGAGCCTGCCGGCCGCGTCGATCTCGTCCTCGCCAGGATAGCGCGCTTTGAGCGCGCCAGTGGTATCGACGGCGGTGATCTTGTCGCCCTCGATGTGGAGCGCGCCATCCTCGATGACGCGATTGTCAGCGCCTAATGTCACAACGGTCCCGTGAGAGATCAGCATCACTATACTCCGAGTTGGTCAGTCGCTACCACCATTGTATCATAGATAGAGTCAATCGAGCAAGTCTGCAAATCGGCCGCCCTTCTGACATCTGGTCATCAATAAATCGCGAACCCTCTTCGGGGCGGATCGACGAATCACACGAATTGGCCTAGAAACTCTTGAGAACATTCGTGAAAACTTGTCCTGAGCGAAGTTGAAGGATTCGTTTATTCGTGCCATTCGTGATAAAGAGTCCACGCCGCCGGATAGGGCCACAGAATTATGACCGGATCTTGGCCTTTCCTTGACAAATCTCGGCTTTTGCACTATGCTGGTGCTGTGACCGCGTTGTAAATCACATTCATCGAAACGCTTTCGGGCAGGAGGGCTTATCCTCACTGGCGATTTGCACCCGGGCCCCGCTCTCTTGGAGCAGGCGGCCAACGTGGGAGTGTCCATCGTGCTCACGCTTCACTACACCATGCGCGCGGTCGAGCTGATCGAGCGTTTCTTTGGCAAGGGGCGAGTGGTTCAACCCGAAAAGTTGGCTCGCTTCGAGGCGGTCATGGCCGAACACTTGGGCTTTGCACGTTTGTGTGGAAAACTGGGCTTGGCGAACCCCTTGTTCTCCAGGCCTGATACCGATCTAATAAAGGAGAAAAATTATGTCAGAAATCGAGTTCGTTCAAGCACGTGAGGTTTTGGATAGCCGCGGCAACCCGACGGTCGAGGTCGAGGTGCTGCTGGATGATGGCGCGTGGGGGCGAGCAGCCGTGCCGTCCGGCGCGTCCACCGGCGCCCACGAGGCCGTGGAGCTGCGCGACGGCGACAAGGCGCGTTATAACGGCAAGGGCGTGCTCAAGGCGGTCGAGAATGTCAACTCGACCATCGCCGACGAGTTGTTCGGTATGGAAGCCACCGAGCAGGTCGAGATCGACCAGTTGCTGATCCAATTGGACGGCACGCCTAACAAGCAAAACTTGGGCGCCAACGCGACCCTGGGCGTAAGCCTGGCGGTGGCCAAGGCGGCTGCCAATAGCCTGGAATTGCCCCTGTATCGTTATCTGGGCGGCGTCGAAGCGCGTGTGCTGCCGGTGCCGATGATGAACATTCTCAACGGCGGCAAGCACGCCGACAACTCGACCGATCTGCAAGAATTCATGATCTTGCCGGTCGGCGCGCCCACTTTTGCCGAGGCGCTGCGCTGGGGCGCGGAAGTCTACGCCGCGCTCAAAAAGGTCCTCAAGCAGAAGGGGCTCAACACCAACGTCGGCGACGAAGGCGGTTTTGCCCCCAGCCTGGCCAATAACGTCGAAGCGGTCGAGGTGATCGTCGACGCCATCAGCGCGGCCGGCTACAAGCCGGGCGAGCAGATTTTCATCGGCCTGGACCCGGCCGCCAACGAGTTTTTCGTGGACGGGGTGGCTTACCACCTGGCCAAGGAACCGCCGGAGCGCCGCCACCTGTCGGGCGAGCAGATGGTCGATTACTATACCGAGTGGGTGGACAAATATCCCATCATCTCGATCGAGGACGGCTTGGCCGAGGACGATTGGAAGACCTGGAAACTCATGACCGACAAGCTGGGGGAGCGGATCCAATTGGTAGGCGATGACCTGCTCGTGACCAATACCGAGCGCTTGGCGCGCGGCATCCAGGAAGGCAGCGCTAACTCGATCCTGATCAAGCTCAACCAGATCGGCACGCTGACCGAGACGATCAATGCGGTGCGCATGGCCCAGCGCGCTGGTTGGACGGCTGTCGTCAGCCATCGCTCCGGCGAGACCGAGGACGCGACGATTGCTGACTTTGTGGTAGCGATGAACGCCGGGCAAATCAAGACCGGCGCGCCGTGCCGCAGCGACCGCGTCGCCAAGTATAACCAACTCTTGCGCATCGAAGAGGAGCTGGGCGACACGGGCCAGTACGCTGGCTTTAGCGCCTTCCCGCGCATCAAGCGCTCGTGAAAAATTTTTACCACCAAGGACACAAAGATCACAAAGGGAATCCTTGGTGTCCTTAGTGTCCTTGGTGGTTTATTTTCGGATCCGGCTATGATCAAGATCGTCACCGACAGCACCAGTGACCTGTCGCCAGATGTCGCCCGGCAGCACGGGATCGAGATCGTCCCGCTGCGCGTTCATTTTGGCGAGCAGACGTTCCGGGATCGAGTAGACCTGTCCAGCAAGCAGTTTTTCCGCTTGCTCAAGTCCTCGCCTCGCCCGCCCACCAGCTCGCAGCCTCCAGCCGGTGAATTCCTGGAGCTTTACCGGCGACTGGCGGCCGATGGCAGTTCGATCATTTCCATTCACCTGTCTTCCCGGCTCAGCGGGACGTATGCCTCGGCCTGCGCGGGGCGCGATATGCTGGAAGACGCCAACGTCCACGTGGTCGACACGCTGATCATCTCGGCCTGCCAAGGCTGGATGGCCATGGAAGCTGCCCGCATGGCCGCCGCCGACCAGTCCGTCGAGGCGATCTTGGATCGCCTCGAGTTTATGAAAAAGAACAGCCATCTGTACCTTACCCTGGATACGCTGGAATACATGCGTAGGGGCGGACGGATTGGTGGGGCGCAGGCCTTGCTGGGCACAGTGCTGCAGATGAAGCCTATCCTGATGGTGTTTGATGGCCGCGTGGAGGTGTTCGAGCGCATCCGCACGCGCTCCAAGGCGGTGGCGCGCGCGAAGGAAATCGTGTTCCAGCACGCCGCCGGCCACAAGCGCCTTTACCTGGCCATCTTGCACGCGGCTGATGCGGAACTCGCTCAACAGTTGCACGACGAGCTGGCGCCTCAACTTGACAACCTGGTTGAATCGGCAGTTGTCGAGGTTGGACCGACGATCTCCACCCACACCGGTCCGGGGGGGTTGGGTGTGTCGTTCTTTGTAGAGTAGGGGCAGACCCCTCCTCCTGTGTCCGCACAGGCCATGTTTGCCCTGTCAGGTGACCGGCACCTCGCGAAGCGGGCGCCGGTCACCTCTAAAAGGTTACCGTGTCACTGACAAAAATCGTTTGCACATTAGGCCCGGCGACCGACGCGCCGGAGGTGTTGGCGGCCATGATGCGGGCCGGGATGAACGTGGCACGCATCAACTTTTCGCACGGCACTCACGCCGAGCACGCCAGGCGCATAGCCTTGGTTCGCCAAGTGGCCGACCAAGAGGGGATCATCCTGGCTATCATGGGAGACTTGCAGGGACCCAAGCTGCGCGTGGGAGACATCGCCGGCGGCGGTGTCGATCTCGAGCCAGGCAGCCATTTGATCCTGACCACGCGCCAGGTCCCCGGCGACTCTCAGGCCGTGCATCTACCTCATCCCGAGTTGGCGTACGATCTGGAAGTTGGCCAACGCTTGCTGTTGGACGATGGCCAGCTCGAGCTGCGCGTGGAATCCAAGGATGGCGCTGATCTTAACTGCCGCGTGCTGATTGGCGGCCGCCTGGGTTCGCACAAGGGCATCAGTGTGCCAGACACCGCCCTTTCCTTATCGTCCTTGACCGAAAAAGACCGCGTTGATGTGCGTTTTGCGGTCGAGCAGGCTGTCGATTACCTGGCCTTGTCATTCGTGCGCAGCGCCCAGGACGTGCTCGAGCTGCGCGCGTTACTACGCCCGCTGCTGGATGAGCTGCAGGCGGATATCCCTGTCGTGGCCAAGATCGAAAAAAGACAGGCGCTGGAGGACTTTGACGACATTCTCGCCGCCAGTGACGCCATCATGGTGGCTCGCGGCGACCTGGGCGTCGAAACCCCGCCCGAAGAGTTGCCGATCCACCAGAAGCGGATTATCAAGGCATGCAACGACGCCGGCAAGCCGGTCATCACCGCCACGCAGATGTTGCAGTCCATGATCGACTATCCTCGCCCCACCCGCGCGGAGGCTTCGGATGTGGCCAATGCGATCCTCGACGGCACCGACGCGGTGATGCTCTCAGGCGAGACGGCGGTGGGCAAGTACCCCCTGGAAGCGGTGCGCATGATGGCGCGCATCGCGGCCAATACTGAAGCGCACCTGGCTTGCCGGGTGCACTCGGCCCGCTTGGAAAAGGCAACCGATCCCACCGAGGCTATCGCCCAGGCGACGGTCGAGATCGCCGTCGAATTGGGCGCCAAGGTTATCGTCACGTCCACCATGTCGGGCTATTCGGCGCGCATGGTGGCGCGTTACCGGCCTGGCCCGCCGGTGCTGGCTACCACGCCCGACCCGGCCGTGCAGCGCCGCATGGCTTTGGTCTGGGGTGTGCGCCCCTGGCTGGTGAGCGAATATGGCACCACCGACGAGATGATCGAAAAGGCCGTCCGGGCTGTCAAGCAAGCTGGCCTGGCTGCGGAGGGTGACGTGATTGTGTTGACCGCTGGCATCCCGGTGGGTGGCTCTGGCCTGACCAATTTCCTCAAGATCCACATCGTGGATTGAACTATGGCGCAGACAACCCTTTTTTACCGTTTTGGCGTGGCCTTGTTCATTGGTTTCCTGGTGGGCCTTCAGCGAGAATATTCTAAAAGCGACCATGGCCGGGAAATGTTTGCCGGGGCGCGCACCTTCGCATTGATGGGCCTTACCGGCTGCCTGGCGGCCCTGGGGGCCGAGCAGTTGTCCTCGGCTTGGGTGTTCGTCGGCCTGGTGTTGGTGGTGGGTGGGCTGATCGCCGTGGCCTATTTCATCGCAGCCTGGCGCGGCGAGGTGGGGCTGACGACCGAGATGGCAGCCGTGTTGACTTTCCTGACCGGGGCGTTGTGCTATTGGGAGCACGTGGACCTGGCGGTCGCGCTGGCCGTGGCGACGACGGTCTTGCTCTCGCTCAAGCTAGAGATGCACACGCTCGCCCAGCGTATCACCCAGGAAGACGTGTACGCCACGCTCAAGTTTGCCGTCATCACGGCCATCGTCTTGCCGGTGCTGCCCAACCAGGTCTTTGGCCCGCCACCGCTGGATGTCCTCAACCCGTATAAAATATGGTTGATGGTCATTTTCATCTCTGGCATCAGCTTTTTGGGCTATGTGTTGATCAAGGTGGTGGGGGCGCGGCAAGGCATCGGGCTGACCGGCTTGCTGGGCGGGCTGGTGTCTAGCACGGCCGTCACGCTCAGCTTTGCCCAGCGCAGCCAACGCGAGGCCGAGTTGGCCCGTCCGTTTGCACTGGCCATTACTGTGGCCTGGACCGTGATGTTCACCCGGGTGATGGTGGCGGTAGCTGCTCTCAACCCGGCGCTGCTGCGGGTTTTGTGGCCGCCAATGGCCGCCGCCGCCGCTGCCGGCTTGGCTTATTGTGGCTATCTTTACTTTTCTCAGCGCACGGACAGGCAAGAGGTGATGGCGTTTTCTAACCCCTTCGAGCTGGGGCCGGCGGTCAAGTTCGGCTTGCTTTACGCCGTCATTCTCTTGGTTTCCAAGGCGGCTCAAACCTACCTGGGCAGCACTGGCTTGTACCTGTCCAGCATCGTGGCCGGCCTGGCCGACGTCGACGCCATCACGCTGTCGATGGCTGAGCTGAGTCGCGCCGGCGGCAGCCTGGATGTAGGCACTGCGGCGCGGGCGGTGGTGTTGGCCGCCATGTCTAACACCATTGTCAAGGGCGGCATCGTGCTGGCGAGTGGGGCGCCCGCCTTGCGCAAGGCTCTGCTGCCGAGCGTGGTCCTGATACTGGTCGTGGGCATCAGCGTGGCATTCTTCGCCTGACGAGCGCCGCCGGCTAAACGTGGGTTGCTAGCAGGCTGTCGGAGAGAGCGTTTTGTAGGGCGGCTTTCCATAGCCGCCGTGCCTGTGGCAGGTATGGAAACCTGCCCTACGGGTGTCTCTCCGACAAGCTCCTAGGCGTGAGTGAAGACGAAATGACAGAGGAACTTGTTATTAATGGGTGGCGTATAGAACCGGCATTGCTAGAGGTGCAGCCGGTGCACCGCTGTGATATCGCGGTGTGCCGCGGCGTGTGCTGTTCGTACGGCGTGTACGTGGCCATGGAGCAAAAGGCCGCCATCCTGCTTCACGCCGAGATGATCAAGCCTTACCTGCCTCCAGATCGGCGCGATGAGAGCGAGTGGTTTTGCGACGAAAGCGTTGCCGACGCTTCCTTCCCCAGCAAACGCTTCGATTTTACCAACACCATCCCCAATCCAGATTACCCGGACGGGGGGACGTGCATCTTTTTGCGCCCAGACGCCACGTGCGCCGTGCAGGTAGCCTCCGTGGCCAATGGCCTGGACCGCTGGGCACTCAAGCCTTTTTTCTGCGTGCTTTTCCCGTTGGTCATTGACGAGTGGTGCCTGATGCTGGACAGCGAAAACCCACTTTACCAACACGCCGCTTGCCACGGCCAAACCATCCCGGCCCACCAACCAGTCTATGTGCTGCTCAAGGACGAGTTCGTGCACGCGCTCGGCGAAGAAGGTTATGCGCGCCTGGTCGGCGCTTGCGCCAAGGTCAAGAAGCCGGGGCCACTCAAGCGAACAAGCCGAATGACGTGAAGCGCAGCGAGGCGCCTTGGCGATACGCCCCCTGGTAGACCGTAAAGTCAATGTCGCCAATGACGTACATCCCCACCTGGAGCGGGTCCTCGGCCGGAAAGTTGACGTGCCCGGCGGTGAACCACTGCCGGCCGTCGGCGCTGCAAAAAGCGCGCAGTTCTTCCCCACGCCGCTCCAGGCGCAGCCAGACGCGCTCCTGAAAGGACAGGCAGCCGCGCCCGACCAGGATATCTTGCCCTCCCTGGCAGCCCAAGAAGGCGATCTCCCGCCGACCGATTTTGCCCCGATCCAGGCGCATAAAGTTTTTGTCGTCCTTCCACACGAGCAGTCCGCCGGTGGCGGGTTGCTCAGGCGAAACGGAGCTGCTTGCGACTTGCACCGACCAATCGCCAGTGACGCTCCGCAGCAAGCGCGGTGCGCTCAGGTTGATCCCCCACAAACCCCGCCCGTTGGGCACGTGAATTTCCAGGCCGTCTTGCACGCGGTAGGAACAGTCGCCCATCGGATCGCGCCAACTCCAGGCCGGATCCAGGGGGAAGCTAAAATTGACCTCAAAGGCCGGCTCACCTGGCTCCGCGACGGCCGCCGGCTCCAGGTACCATTGAACCAAGGGCAAGGCTGGCTCGCCCCAGTCGAGCCGGACGCGCTGGCACAAGGCTCGGAAGGCAGCCGGGTCGGCGTGGGCCTCTTCGAGACTGTTCAGCAGCCTGGCCAGCATGTAGGGAAAGTTTTTGGCATCGTCGAACAAAGTGGTCTGCTGGTAACCGCGCTCGAGCTCGCGCAGCGCCTCGGCCGGCTTGCCTTGCGCCAGGTGCACTTGGGCGGCGTAAAAGACTATCCGCCATTCGTAGCGTAGATCGACCGGGCCGGCCTCGGTTTCGAGAGTGCTTCGAAAGGCCTTCAGAGCTTGATCGGGGGCGTTTTGACAGGCCAGGATCAGGCCGGCGGTTAGATTGAGGTCCACCACGTTGAGGCGGCTGCCCGGCGTTTGAGCCAGCAGTGCCGCTTCGTCTGTGCAAGCTTTGGCCTGCTCCAGCTCGCCCAGGGCCAGGTAGGTCTCGGCCATCCAGGCCAGGCACTCGCACACGTGCTTGGTGTCTCCGGTGCGCCTGAACGACTCCAGGGCTTGCCGGTAGTGCGAGATGGCCCCGTGCAGGTCGCCGGTTCGGCTAAGGATTGCATACGCCGTGAAGCGCTGGACCTCGCCCAACGCGCGCAGGTCGTGGTGTTGGGCGGCATGCCGTTCGAGGATGCCGAGCCACCTGAGCGCCTCGCCGGGATCGTTATCAATGAAGGCATATTCTGTGGCGATGTCGGTGTAAACTGGCCTGAGCTCTTCCGTGTAGGGCAGGCGCTGGATGAATCGCTCGTTGCGCCGGGTGAACTCTTGCATCGTGAGCGTGTCACCCATGACCCAGTGGTTGCTGGCGACGTGCTTGTTCATCAGGGCGGCCTCGACGGATTCATCCTCTGTTCCCAGCAGGGCCAATCCATCGTGGGCCAGGCGGGCTGCCTCCGCGCGGCGGTTTTGCCACCACAGCACTTCGCATAGCCAATAATACAGGCGCACTAACTCACACGGCGGCAGCTTGCCCTGGCCAAGTGCGATGGCTTCTTGCAGGCAATCGCTGGCCTGGTCCAACTCGCTTATCCCCAACAAGACCTGTCCCAACTTGCTCAAGGCCTCTATCCGCCAACTGAGCTGCTGCTCGGTGGCTGCGCCTTTTTGGGGTAGCGCGCCATTTCTTAATGGCGACTCGATCAACTTGAGGGCGCGCCGGAAGTACGCTATAGCTTCCTCGTTGGCGTAGACGGCGGCGGCTAGTGTGCCTGCGCGCAGCAGGCAGGGAGTCGCCTTGCCGGCCTCTTCCGCTCGCTCCCAATGGAAAGCCAGCAAGCCCATTTGCTCGTCGAGGCGCTCGGCAAACAATCGTTCCAACGCCTCGGCTACCTGGCGATGAAAGACGCGCCGCTCTTGCTTGAGCAGGCCGTTGTAAGCCGCTTCCTGGGTCAGGTGGTGCTTGAAGATGTACTCCAGCTCTGGCTCGCGTGCCCGTTCGCGGATCATCTCTTGCTGTTGCAGTGTCAGTAGGTGATCGTCCAGCTCGCGCTCGGCGGCCGCGATGGCGCCCGCGATGGCGGCCAGCACGCGGTAAAAGAACACCCGCCCGATGACG
>JAFGFO010000032.1 GCA_016931085.1 Thermoflexales bacterium | reverse complement strand
TCGCGCCGCAACCAAAGATTTTACCGCCGAGAGCGCCGAGAACGCAGAGTTTTTAAAAATCTTCTCGGCGCACTCTGCGTGCTCGGCACGCAAGCGAAAATCTTCGCGGTTGTGATAGTTTTTCATGGGTAATGGTGTCATTGCCGCCCGAGCTGGAAACGTAATAGACAGTGCCGGCGGCGTTCGAAGGGACGTTGGTTGGCGCCAGGAGCAGCCCGATTATGAACACGATGTTGAGCTTGTGCCACATGGCCTAGTCCTAAACCCGGTTTCTAGCTCTCTGCCGCCACAACCGGCCAAGTTTCCAGGCCGCGCTCCCGGCCAAGGCCAACGCCGGGATGGCCAGCAGCCAGGCTGGCGGCCGCTCACCTGGGACGTCGAGCGCACGCTGACCGACGGCAGTGGGCGTGCTACCGGATTGCGCCATCAAAAAATGCGAAAAGCCAGGTGTGTTGGCCTGGGCAAAAGTATAGTCGCTCTCCACGCCGGAAGCGACGTTCTGCTCCAACTCGACCCAGTCCGGCGCCACGTAGCGAAAGACGCGCGGCAGCGTGAGACTGTTGTCCAGCTCGGTCGTGAGCGCCCACAGGCGCAGCGTGGCCGCGTCGCTATTCTGGGCCACAATCTCGAAACAACGCCTGGCGTAACTAGCGCTGGGGCCGGCGCTCGTGCACGACTCACCCTCGGCCAGCGCTCGCACCCTCACCGTGACGGAACCCAGGTTGTGGGTGCTGGTGATGGTCGCACCCCGATAATCGCCAATCTCCAGGAAGGCAAAGCCGGCGTTGTTCAGGCCATGCGTCTGCTGCAGAGTGCCTTGGTTGATGAGGCCTGCCGTGACGGTCAGCGCCACTCCGTCGGGGATGATGAGGGTCGCGCCGTGTGCGACGGTCAGGCTATAGCATTGGGCGGGCGTGTCCAACGTGACGGTCGTGCCGGCGGTGATCGTGACGGCGTCGCTCGCCACGGGCACGACGTCACCTTCCCAGGTGCTGGGCGTGCTCCAGTTCCCGCTTTGATCCGAGACCCGGCTGCCCCCCTTCACGGTGATCGTGGCAGTGGACGTGATGCCCTCGTAGCCGGCGGCCGCGATGCGGGCTGTGTTGACTATGGCTTGCGGCTCGGCCGCCGTGACGGTCGCGGCGTAAGTGACGGTCACGACCGGCGCCAGGTTCAGAGTACCTGACCAGTGCAGGCCAGGGGCGCCGCTGTCGTCGGCAATGCCGCCGGTGGCGCTCAGCGTGCCGGGGATGTAGGTCAGGCCGGCCGGCAGCGTGTCGCTCATGTAAAGCGTGGTCGTGGAGGGGATACTCGTGTTTCGAATGACGACGGTGTACGTGACGGCTTGTCCGTGCGTGGCCGTCTGGGCCGAGGCCATCTTGTACGGACCTGGACTGCCGTCCCAACCGGCGATGCGCGCCAACATCCACCACACCGCCTTGGCCAGCCGCAGCTCGCCATAATCGCCGATGTGATCGCCGCCGCTCGGATCGCCATCGGTTGGGTCAAAGTCGTTCATGTTGTCAGGATGGATCATCTCGTAGGTGCGTGGCGTCCCGCCGTAGTCGGTCCACGACATGGTATAATGGGCCTCCGCATCGTTCCAAGACAGGATATCCGCATAGTCGAAGAGAACCAGGTCGCTGGAGGCTTTGACATAGTCGCGGATGCGCTCGTGTTTGAGGTAGCGCTGGTATCCACTTTCGCCGGAATAGCCGTCCACCGGGCCGGTGGTGAAAAACACGACCGTCGGGTATCCCTGCGCCTTGACGTAATCCACGTACTCCTGTGTCGCCGAGAGATAAGTGTCTAGGGAAACATGGTTCCCCGTCAGCTCGTAATCTTCGGCGTCCAGCCCCCAGCGCAAATCGCCGTCCGGGCCGCCTTCCGAGGCGCCTGCCCAATGAACCTGGTGGACGGGGTCCAGGCCGCCGCCGGGGCTGTTGTGCCATGTCATGTCCCAGCACCAGCCAAAGCCTATCGCGGCGATTTCCAGATTGTGGGTGTTGCAATAGTCCAGGTGGTTCTTGGTCCTGGTGATGGCCGAGGCGTTCGTGTACCAGTTCGCTTCGCCGTAGGTCTCGTACCACCCGGAAGCGCTCCGGGTCACCTGGCTGACCCGCAGATGCTGGTCGGTGTAGGCTTCCGGCGCGCCGGAATCGGTGACGTTGACCTGGAAGCGGCTGTCCAGGCTTTGCAGGATGCGTACCCCGTTGCGGTATCCCCGCGAATGTGACTCACCGGGCAGGTTGAACCACATCTGCTTGACCTCGTCGATGTATTCCTGCGGGATGTCGTCGTATTGATCTACAACGGTATGGTCGGCGATGATGGGGCCGTCCGCCTGCGGGGCGGCCGTGGCGGATTTCGTCAACCTAGGGAAAGGCTGTCCCAAGTCGGCCGGTTCTGACAAACTGGCTGACGCCTGGTTTGTACCATTTCTTGATGGCGTGTCTGTGGCCAAAGCGCTGGTCGATGCGCCTAGGACAACCAACATGGCTAGAGTCACGACTGGCGTGAGAAGTCGTCTCGCTTCCATCTTGCTGCTCCTTATGTAAAAACCGGCTTATGAACACAGGCTCGCGCTCATAAGCCAAGTTTACTCTAAAATGGCCGGATCAGCAAGTTCTCGGCACAGTCGGGCTTCTTACAGTAAACGCAATGTCTTACGGTGACGGCGAGTTGAGATCGAGCATAAAGTGAGTGTCGCCGTCGTGCGAGCCGGTGATGCGAAAGCCGCGTCGTTGGTAGAATGTGACCGCATCATCCCATGTCGAAGTAGTTTCCGGCACGATTTGGCCATATCCTTTTGCTCGCGTGGCTTCGCGTAGCGACAAAAGGATCAGGGTGCCAACAGCGGCTTGATCCTCAGGGCGAAAAGGCCGGATCACGATGTCGTCGGTCACATTCTATATCCGTCTGTCCGCTTTTTCAAGAAAGCGCTTTATAGATTGTGAGTGCTCCCAGTGCAATTGTTACAAAGCCTATGACAATCTTCAAGTGATCTTCTTTTGCCTTGCTGATCGCAAATACTGAAAATGGGACGGATAGGAGGGCGCCGGTACACATCGGGATAAACAGAATGTAATTGATGAATCCCCCCTTTAGCAAGAATAACGTGGCTGCCAGCAGGCAGGTAAAGGCTTCGGCAAACGATGTGATGCCCACCGCCGCTTTGCCTTGCACACCGCTAATAATTTGCCCGCTGGTTACCAAGGGGCCGTATCCACCCCCACTCATAGCCTTATTGAAGGAAGCGACGGTGGACAATAGGATCATTTTCCACCAACTGTATTCAACGATCTTTCTTGAAAGAAGGACGACAAACATACCAGAGAGCAGAATGATACAACCTACGATGATGCCAAGCATGTCTTTGGGTAGGTTGATCGACAAGAAGACCCCGGAAACTGCGCCGACTATGCTGCCTCCCGTTAGAATCGCCGCTGGGGTAAAGTCCTTCCCGCGGAGGTGCAGTTCTACATTCTTGGCTTCGTTGTGAAAGAAAGCTGCCGTAAACCCGCTTAACAATTCTGAAAGGAGTACGGTAGGGACAATATCCTCAACTTTATACCCCATCATGAGCAGGGTCGGAGTTAATATAGTTCCATACCCCATACCCAGCCCACTGTCGATCAACTCACAGGCGAAACAAAGCCCCATCAAAATCACGGCCGCCTTCAGATCGATGCTTACGTTGAATACGGCAAAACAAAACAAACTGATGATCAAGATGATCCAAGCGATACCCTTTGTTTTGTATGACATCTTCATGTTTTGTGATCTCCGATGTTTGATGCATAAATGGCTATCTATTTTGTCAATGCCGCAAAACCGAAACGATCGTGCATTTTGTTCTGTTTATTCTTGGTTTGTTCGATATTTGCCTCGCTGTAGTATGTGGCTTTTTTGTATTGACGTTGTTGACAAGAAGTGCAGATTCGCGTACAATGTGCCTGTGAGGGCGGATAGCTCAGCCGGTCAGAGCGCTTCTCTTACACAGAAGAGGTCGCAGGTTCGATCCCTGTTCCGCCCATAGTAACTGTCAAACCCTAAAGGTCTTTGCGCAGCACCCCCAAACGCGCCCGGCGGCCCGCTGGCGCCTTGCCTGGCACGCCCCCGCTGCTACGCAGCGGAAAAGGCGCGCGCCGGACACGGGCAAGTGCAGGGGGCAAGACCTTTAGGGTTTATCTATTTTAGTGCTTCGAAGGGCGGCGCGTTGCAATTATAGCACGTGGCGTACGAGCTTTTTCCCACGCAGATTGTCAACACGTTGCGCAAGTCACTACTGGGCGACCAACAACTCCTGTACCTTCTTGAGTTTACCCAGGTGGATTCTTGGACACATCAAGACATAGTGCGTGCCGTCTTGAAGCACAAAGTGTGCGGCCGGCATGATGCCACTCTTGATCTCCACCGTCTGCACGTCGCTGCGGGCATGCTCGATAAGCAAGCTGTCCAGCGAATTCTTGAACAGCCCTCGCTTTATTGAGAAGAACCCCACCTTGGTGGGCCCGACAGCCACGTAAAGGATGCCCGTATGGTCGCCAGGGATCGACGCTGGCTTGAGATCGACGCCTGTCAGGATCGTCCCCACAACACCCCCCACTGCCCCCTTGATGGCCTCTTGGGCTTCTAGTGTCACGCCGGCAATCACAGATTCGCCCATAAGCTCGCTGGCCTTCTTGTCCATGCCTTTTCCTCCTTTTCAAATCTGAACAAAAATTGAAACCACTATCACAGCATCGTAGATGGTCATGAAACATTATACACCCAATGCCCACTCCGTACAATTTAAGTATCTACGCAGCCACAACTCTTTTTTACCAGTAACTACTCAGCCTGGTGCATTTTTAATTACACAGAGCCTCACAGAGGGTGCACAGAGAGGCACAGAGGCTTTTTAAAAAGGCTTC
>JAFGFO010000288.1 GCA_016931085.1 Thermoflexales bacterium | reverse complement strand
CTGGGCCATCGACTGGCAAGGCACGCACACCCAGAACGTGGACTGGTACAGTTGCTCTTGCGCCCACTCGCAGCCCCTGAACTGCAATCGCAAGGCTTACGCGGCCTGGTGGCTGTGGGCGCGGTTGGCCGGCTGGGAAGGACCGAGTGAGGGCACGCGTTACGTGGCGCCGGACGGCAACTGCAATGGGCACACTCCCTGCTACAACGACATCCAGACAGCAATGAGCGCGGCTCAAGACGGCGAGAAGATCTTGGTGGCCACTGGCGTCTACACCAACATCAGCGCCTCTGGCGGGGTAACCCCAGTGCTTTATCTCGACAAGAGCGTAACGCTGCAGGGCGGCTACAGCGCGGACTTTTCCACATGGGATCCGGCCGCCTACCCGACCACGCTGGATGCACGAGGGCAAGGGCCAGTGCTGTCCGTCGCCAGCGGCATCAGTCCGACGATCGCGGGATTGCGCATCACGGGGGGAAGCGCCACAAACTCGGTTTGTGGCGGCATCTGCGTCAGCGGCGCCACGGTGAGCATCAGCCATTGCCACGTGTTCAGCAACTCGGCCACCGGTATATTCCTGGACCACAGCCATGCCGTACTCGCCGGCAACACGATTGTCTCTAACACGACCGACATGCTTGGAATCGGGGGAGGGGTGGCTGCCGGCTATAGCGATGTCACACTCACCGGCAATGTCATCTCGGCTAACAGTGCCCATTTCGGCGGCGGCCTGGCGATGGGGGAAGGCAGTTATGTCCTCAACAACAACACCATCTCCGGCAACACAGCCGGTGATGCCGGCGGAGGACTTTACCTGGACGAAGGCAGCGCTGAACTTGAGGGCAACGTCATCTCGGCTAACTCTGCTGCCCTAAGCGGCGGCGGCTTGCTGGTGATGAGAGGGAGTGTTATTACACTGAGTCACAATACTCTCTCAAACAATACAGCCGGCGTCGCCGGCGGCGGGCTGATACTGCAAGATCATTGCACAGCCACACTAGACGCAAACATGATCTCGGCCAATTCGGCCTATGTTGGTGGTGGGTTGTTGTTGTTTACGAGCACGGCTGCATCAACCAACGACGTCATCGTCGACAACCGGGGCCGTGACGGCAGTGGGGTGTACATCGCCGGCTCCGTAGCCCATCTACTGCACACCACCATCGCCCGCAATGGCTTGGCAAGCAGACGCACCCCAAGCGCGGATGGTCAGGGCAGTGGGGTCTATGTCGACAGCGATCCCGGCAGCCTGTACAGCTCGGTGCTGATGACCAACACAATCCTGGTCAGCCACGCGGTGGGCATCAGCGTCACCGGCAGCAACGCGGTGGCGGTCAACGGTGTGTTGTGGCACGACACGCCCATCACCGTCTGGCAATCACCCACCGCCACCGTCGTGGTGCAGAACCAGCACAACGGCGATCCAGCCTTCGCCGCCGACGGCTATCACCTGACTGGCAGCTCGGCCGCTATCGACGCTGGAGTAGCATCTGGCGTGACAGGCGACGAAGCGTCGCACGACATCGACGGCGAGCCGCGTATCGACGGGCGGCCCGATCTGGGCGCGGACGAGGTGCTGGCCGCTTTGGAAGTCACCAAGCAGGCCACGCCCGACCCGGTGCCACCTGGCGGGCAGCTCGTTTACACCATCCGCATCACCAACACGGGCGTGGTAACCCTGCACGCCACCCTGACCGACACACTGCCGAACCAGGTCCTGGCCGGCGCGACGCCCGGCGGGACGGCCTTTGTGCCAGGCGGGACGGTCGTCTGGGGCAATCTCACCATCGCGCCTGGGGCAACGTGGACAGGCTCGTTTAGCGTCACGCTGGCCAGCGGCTACTTTGGCTCGTTGACTAACACCGCGCAGGTCACCAGTTTTGAAGGCGCGAGCGGCAGCGCCAGCGCTGTGTCAGTTGTAGGCGCTCGCCTCTACCTTCCGGTGATACTGCGGAACGCCTAGCAGGCTGTCGGAGAAAGCATTTTGTAGGGCGGCTTTCCACGCCGAAGGCGTCCTGTGGATAGCCGCCGCGCCTGTGGCACGCTTCGCGTGGAAACCTGCCCTACGGGTGTCTCTCCGACAAGCTCCTAGATCTGTGAAAATAATCGCTGTGTAGGGGCCCATTTGCTGCGCCCCTACGGTGGCGCCAGTGCGCAGCGCTCCACGGCTGCCAACACGTCTTTCAGCACCGGCTTGCGCTTGAAGGTCAGAACCTCGCCCGGCGAGGCGGCGGCGAAATCGAACTTGCCCTCGGCCACGCAGGCGCTTTCGTAGACCAACAGGATCAGGTCACCGCGCTGGGCCTGGCGCACCTTTTCCAGCTTGCGCCGCAGGTAGTTGGGATGCCAAAAGCCCACGATCTCCAGCAGCGCCCGCCGGCCGTCCTTGCGGTGGGTGAAGGAGAAATCGGGGATCATGACCGCATCACCGGCAGGGATCAGCTCATCCTCGCGCGCCAGGACCCACTCGCGTTCGACCCCGCCGTACTTGGCCTCGAACTCGGCCGCGAAATCGGCCTCAAGCCGGCTGTCGAACTCGCCAGATGGCTTGAAATGCGTGCGCAGCTCGGTGCTGTCATCGAGGGTGTAGAGATAGGTTTCGGGTTGCGAGTTTCGAGTTATGGGTTTGGCCCCGCCTGTGCGCGGTGGGCACACATCGGCCTCCATCCGCCAGCTCGAGCACAACATCAAGGCTGGCAAGAATTTGGCGAATTGGATGCCGTAGCGCTGTGTAGACTTGACGAATGGGGAGATGGGGCCGAAGAGGGTAATGTGGTAAGCGCTCGGAGCTAACCCCCCACCCGCCTTCCCGCGTCGGGAAGGGGAGAACTCCCCTCCCCGTGTCGGGGAGGGGCCGGGGGAGAGGTCCGGCCTCACCTCATACATCAGCCTAAAAAGTTTTACATAGCGAAATATGTCCTTGTAATTGTCACGCACGACGATGCGCATCTCGCGCGCCCAGTACAGCAGCCCGCGCGCCAGTTCCAGGTTGTAGCGAGCGATCAAGTCAGCCGGGGTGATTGAGGGACCCGCGCCAAGCAGCACCTGCTCTTCGGCCAGGTCGGCAAACATCGCCGCCTCGGCTTGCTCGCCCGTCAGGCCAAACTCGGCCGCCGCTTCCTTCAACGCCTGCCCGCGCGTGAGCGGCGCGAACAAGTCGGGCTTGTCAGTCACCGGCCCGCGCCGAAAGAGTGCCGCGCGCAAGTCGGCTGGCTTGAGGGGGGGATCGCGTCCATCCAGCAGGGGAGCGCCAAAGACGCATTGGCCTTCGAGCACAGCCGCCAAGCCGCGGATAACGGGATAGTCGAGGCTATCGCCCTCGTACTCGCGCAGCGCCTCGGCCAGCGCGCCGCGCGTGCGGCCAAGGTGCTGATGGAAAAGCGACGTTAGCTCGCCGGCAACGGCCAGGTAGTGGTAATCGGCCGGTATGGGACGGGTGGACACCTGACCGGCCTGCATCACCAGGCGTGGGCGGACGAGTTCCGATTTGAGCACACCTTCATTTTACCACATTCCGACGCTGTCCACGACTACCCATGTTGGCCTGCGCCAATGGAGCAACTCGCTCGCCAGTTGGGATCTCGGCCTGGCCTACAAAAAGCAGGGCGACCTGGAATCAACCCCGTAATTCACATCACCATCCGGCCCCACCTTGTTTGGCGCATTGGTGGAAGCGTGGAAACAGGCTGGGTTGGACGTGTCCGGCCGGCTTGCGCCGTTCGAGAACAACACACCCCCGTTTCTGATCAGCTCGTTTTTCCCGCATGCGGGAGAGGTGCGCTTTTACCCGCGGCCGTGGATAACGCCAAATCCACCCGGAGTATTGCAAGGCAAACAGGCCAAAAAGGTGCGGTGGGTCTCGGAAAGGATCAATCCTTCACCACCTACCTGGCATATCAGCATGGACTTGGCAACAGCCGTGCTTTTCTGCCTCATTCTGCGCCGGGAGAGAGCCAAGTATGCTATAATGTGAAGAGAGCTTTTTACGCGAGATAGCTGCGCCGATCCACACGCGCATACTGTTACAGGCGTGAACGGGCTGTGCGCATTTGAGGAGCTTGGATATGAGAAAAGCAGCGCATACTAAAGGAATATTCTGTGTCGAAGGGCTTTGGGATCCTGACCTGAAGGTTCGCTCAAGTGTGCGGCCGCTACTCGAACTGCTTCAGCAAGTTGCTGGGATTAACTATATCCACCGTAATTGTGCTACAGGCCAAGAGCTCGAGTTTTACCTGGGCAAGTGGGTTCAAAAGAAATACAAGGCTTACCCAATCCTTTACGTGGCATCCCATGGTGTAGAGTACGCGATAACTCTTGGAGCGGAATCGTATTCGTTGGACGATTTGGCGGGTGTGTTGGAGGGGCAGTGTGCCAATCGCTTGATCATGATGTCGTCGTGCAGTACTTTGGGCATTGACAAGCGCTACCTCAAGCGTTTCTTGGAACGGACGGAGGCGCTCGCTGTGTGTGGCTATCGAACTGACGTGGATTGGCTGAGGAGCGCTGCCTTTGAGTTATTGTTATTGTCAGAGAT
>JAFGFO010000287.1 GCA_016931085.1 Thermoflexales bacterium | reverse complement strand
TGCCCAGTTGATGGCCACCACATCCACCTGAACCCCGCGACTCCAATGGCTGCCCACGCTTTGTAGGTCATCCAGCTCAAAAGGCAGCTTGCCGGCTCGTGCCTGCTCCACCACCCATTGGCGGCTCAACTCCTCAAAGGCCGTCATCCCCACAAACGCTCGCAATCCCTCACGGATGCGGGGCAGCACGAGTTCTGGCCGGTAGGCCAGCTCATCGTGGTGCGGCGCGATAAAGCGAAAGTAAAAGCGAAAGTAGGGATCGCTGAGGTGATACCGCCCGCTCCGGGCACGGCGCTGCTGGGCCGGGGGTACAGTGACAGGCAGTCGCCGTTCGACCAGGCGGAGTTCTCGCAGGCGAGCCAGGTAAGCCGATAGGTGAGCTTTGCCCACCAGAGCAGCATTACCAATCTCAGCCGAGGTGTGGTTGCCAGCTCCAATGGCCTTGAGAATGGCCAGGTGGGTAGCAGGCTCGCGCACCTCATCGTACAGCAAAAAGGCAGGTTCGGCCACGAACATGCTCCCAGGAGAGAGGATCACATCGCGGATATTGTCGCTGAGCGACAGATCGGGGTCGAGCCACTCCAGGTAAGCCGGCACGCCACCGACAACCGCGTACGCGGCCACTCGCTCCTCGGCTGGCCACTTGGGTAAGAACTCGCCCAGGGTAGAAAAAGGCAGGGGCTGCAGCCACCACTGGCCAGTCAAGCGACCAAAGAGCGGCGATTGCCGGGCCTGGAGTGTCTCCATGGCATGAACGTGCGAGCCACACAATACCAGAACTGTCTGGGATTGCTTGAACAGGTGATCCCAAGCGTGTTGGAGCGACGAGAGCATGGCAGGGTCGGATTCAGCAGCATAGGCGAACTCGTCCAGGATCAGGATGCGCTGACGCTCGGCCAGGAACGCGGCAATAGCCTGCCAGCACTCGGCCCACGAATCAAAGGTAGTTGCTTGGGAAGGTGTGACGCCCATCACGCGAGCGAACAGCTTGCGCCGCTGCAGGGCGGCCGGCTCTTTTTCTACTGCCCAGTACGTATAGGGTAGTCCAGAGTTCTCGGCCCAATGGTGCAGCAAGACCGTCTTGCCAACACGGCGGCGGCCATAGAGGAGGAGGAACTGGGCTGCGGTGGGGTGCTTGCGCTCCAGGATGGAATCCAGGAAAGCCAACTCGGTCTGTCGATTGACGAATCTCACACGCGCCTCCTTACACAATCCACAAGCAGATTAGTATAATCAGCATGTGGCTTATTTTACCATCATGCGCGCGCCGCGTCAACCGGGGCATGTGGTAGGTGCGACCATCTCCAAATCAAGACCTTGTACTGCCTTGGCTTGCCCAATATCAAGGATTTGTGTATGTGGTCCACATCGGATTCTACCCGGCCCAATCTGCGCACAGCAGCTCAGCCTGCGCCAGCACGGTCAGCGTAGCTTTCTCCTGCTTGTCCGGCGGATAGCCATACTTGCGCAGCACACGCTTGACCAGGGTGCGCAGCTTGGCTTGGACACTCTCTTTCACCGTCCAATCAATGCTCACGTTGCGGCGCACCATCTCGACCAGCTCACGGGCAATCGTCTGCAAGGTCTGGTCACCCAGCACCTGGACCGCGCTGTCATTGACTTCCAGGGCGTCGTAGAAAGCCAACTCTTCTTCAGTCAAATTCAGTTCTTCGCCGCGCCGGCCGGCAGCTCGCATGGCCTTGGCCAACTCGATCAATTCGGTGATGACCTGGGCCGCTTCGATGGAGCGATTCTGGTACTGCCGGATGGTACGCTCCAACATCTCGGCAAACGAACGCGCCTGCACCAGGTTGCGCCTGGACTGGGTCTTGATCTGATCATTCAACAACTTGTGCAACAGCTCTAACGCCAGGTTGCGGTGAGGCAAGCCGCGGATTTCGGCCAGGAACTCGTCGGAAAAGATCGAGATGTCGGGCGTCTTTAATCCCGCCGCCGCAAAAATATCCACGATCTGATCAGAGGCGACTGCCCGCGAGACAAGTTGCTGGATGGCAGTGTCGAGATCCTCTTTGGTTCTGCCTTCGGGTGTGGCTTTCGCAAATCCGGCCCGTACAGCTTGAAAATAACCGATCTCGTCTCGGATTGCCAGAGCCTGTTCGTGAGGCACAGCCAGGGCAAATGCCTTCGAGACCTCAGCCACCACCTGCACGAATCGAGTCTGGCCATCGGACTGGGTGAGGATGTGTTCCATGCCAGCAGCGATGACGGCCAATCGTTCTCGCGGCGTGCCGCTGGTAAACTTGGTGTAGTCGAATCCATAGAACAGGGCAGCGGCGATCTCGTACTTTTCCATCAAGACCGCCACCGCTTCTTCTTGAGGAATGCCGGTCTCGCCGCGGTCGCCCTCGGTGTAATCAGCCAACGCTTGCTTGAGTTGATCGGCCAGCCCCAGGTAATCCACCACCAGCCCGCCCGGCTTGTCCTTGAACACCCGGTTGACACGGGCGATGGCCTGCATCAGGTTGTGCCCACGCATGGGCTTGTCCAGGTACATGGTGTGCAAGCATGGCACGTCGAAACCCGTCAACCACATGTCGCGCACGATGACCAACTGGAGAGGATCGCCAGATGCTTTGAAGCGCCGGGCAATCGCTTCGCGCCGGGGCTTGTTGCGCACGTGTGGCTGCCAGTCGAGTGGATCAGAAGCGGCGCCGGTCATCACCACTTTGAGCAAGCCCTGATCGTCGTCAGCGTGATGCCACTGCGGGCGCAGCTTGATGATTTCGTCGTACAGAGCCACGCAGATGCGGCGGCTCATACACACAATCATCCCCTTGCCATCCATTACGGACAGCCGCTGCTCAAAGTGATCCACCACATCGCGAGCAACCAACGCGATACGCTTTTCGGCGCCGACCATGGCCTCCAGGCGCGCCCACTTGCTCTTGAGCTGCTCCTTGGCCAAGGTTTCCTCGCCTTCGGTGACCTCTTCAAATTCCGGGTCAATCTTGGGGCGCTCTTCCGGTTTCAGTTCCAGCCTGGCCAGGCGGCCCTCATAGTAGATGCGAACGGTCGCGCCATCTTCTACGGCGCGTTGGATGTCGTAGATGTCAATATAGTCGCCAAAGACGGCCGGCGTGTTTCTATCGCCGGCCTCGACCGGCGTGCCGGTGTAACCGATGTACGTGGCCTTGGGCAGGCCGTCGCGCAGGTACTTGGCAAACCCGTATGCCAGGTAAGCCGCGTCCTCATCTTTGGGCCTGACCAGGTGAGCTTTGAATCCATAGTGGCTGCGGTGAGCCTCGTCGGCCATAAAGACAATGTTGCGACGCTCGGACAACAGGGGGAATGTGTCGCTTCGGCCTTCGGGAAGAAACTTTTGGACGGTCGTAAAGATCACGCCACCCGAAGCCACTCGCAGCAATTCGCGCAGGTGCTCGCGGTCTTTTGCCTGGACCGGCGTCTGTCGCAATAAATCCTGGCAGGCTGCAAACGTGCCAAAGAGCTGGTCATCCAGGTCATTGCGATCGGTGAGGATGACCAACGTTGGGTTCTCCATCGCCG
>JAFGFO010000286.1 GCA_016931085.1 Thermoflexales bacterium | reverse complement strand
GTACAGATCGTCCAGCGGCTCCATCTTGTCGGCATAGACCCAGTCGGCGATCTCTTGCCCGGCGTGCACCTGGAACGAGTCCGGCGGATCGCCGCCCAGCATGCGCGTCTTGAGCACGGCCTTGGCGTTCGAGCCGGCCCCGCCGGCGACCGTGGCATTGATGATCTCGACGTTGGGATACTTTTGGCTATAGATCCCGAACATCTGGGCCAGGCCATCGGCCTCACCGCCCCCCGTCCACCACGAAAAGATCTCCACCTTGCCTGTCAGCTTGGCCGGCTCGGCTGTGGGCTTGGCCGGCTGAGACGGCGGCGTGGTAGCCGTCGGTTGGGGTGTCGCCGGTGTCGTGCAGGCGCTCACCAGCATACTGGCCACAGTGATCAAAGCGATCAGTGTAAATACGATTTTGCGAGTCATTATTTTCCTCTCCCTCATAGATTAATTGAATTTCGAGTTCCGAGTTTCGAGTTTGGGATGCGAAACTGGTGAACTCTCCTTAACAAACGACTTTTGCCCCTGGCATCGTCTCCTACATAAACACCTCCTCTCAAAATAGTTTCAGATTGCAGGTTGCAGATCTCAGCTTTGCATGCTCTACGATGTCGCCAGTTTTGTTATGGGGGTAAAGCCTGCCTTTCCACATCTCGTAACAAAAATATCTCTCATATTATACGAGTTTTGCAGGCAAAAATCATTAAGGAAAATGACTGAAATGTTGAAATTTGTGACTTGCCTCTAAGAAACCGAGTTTTTCCAAACTCGGTTCCTGACCGTGGAGGCACTTGACAAGCTCGGCGAATACAGATACAATGATAGTGGTTATGAACCTAACGTCTAAAGACAATTCAGATGGTGGAGGAAGGCAATGACAATTGATCGCAAATCTGACGTAGAGACGACGCGCGAGCCTGAGGCAAGCAAGTTTGGCTGGCAAGCTGTGGTGGGTTTCTTGGTTTATCTGTTCTTGCCACCGGTGGTAGACTCTATTTGCGCTGCGAGCATTTATAGGCTATACTTGGCCAAGCGCGATTTGAGCAATAGCTATCACACCAAGGAGATTAAATGTCAAATTTGCTGATCGTTCAACTGGCCGTGAAAGCAATTGAGCGCTATGCGCACGGCTTGATCGAGCTGATAGAATCTCTGCCGCAAGACCGCCTGTGGTCCAAAGAAGGCAACATCCCCAACTCAATCGGCACACTGACTCGCCACCTGACCGGCAATCTCAATCATTACTTTGGCGCCGGCATCCTGAAAAACGGCTACGTCCGCCAGCGCGATCGAGAGTTTAGCGAAACAGGGCTGCTCAAAGCCAAGGTGATCGCGGACTTGCAAGCAGCCGTGGGGGTAGCCAAGCAGATCGTCGGGGCGATCGATGAGGCGAAACTCGAGCAGCCTTATACAAGCCCCTGCGGCGAGGAGTACGAGTCGCTGGCCGAGCACATCGTCCGGCTGGCGACTCACTTTGCGCTTCACTGCGGCCAAGCCGACTATGCGAAGAACTATCTTCTAAGGAGAACAGTCATGCAATCCAAATACATCATTCTCATCGGCCCGCCCGCCTCGGGCAAAGGCACCCAGGCGGTCAAGCTGCGCGACGCATTGGCCCTGCCGCACGTGGCCAGCGGCGACCTATTTCGCGAAAACCTCAAGAACGAGACCGCGTTGGGCAAGCTGGCCAAGACCTACATGGATCGCGGCGAGTTGGTGCCCGACGATGTCACCATCCAGATGGTGATGGAGCGCCTGTCGCGGCCTGACTGCGCCGCCGGCGCCCTGCTCGACGGTTTTCCACGCACGCTGGCACAGGCCGAGGCGCTGGACGAGGCCCTGGCGGCCAAGGGACAGAAAATCGGCGTCGTGCCGTGCATCCTCGTGCCGGACGAAGTGCTGGTCGAGCGGGTGAGTGGGCGGCGGCTGTGCCGGACGTGCGGCGAGTCGTACCATGTCCGCTTCAACCCACCCAAGACGCCAGGAGTCTGCGACAAGGACGGCGGCGAGTTGTACCAGCGCGACGACGACAACGAAGAGACCATGCGCAAGCGGCTGCAGGTCTATTGGGCGCAGACCAACCCGCTCGTCGCGTACTACCGCCAGCAAGGTGTGCTGGTCGAAGTGGACGGCAATCAGGCCATCGACAAAGTGGAAGCCGAGCTGCGGGCGGCCGTGGCATGAAGATGGTTTCAGGTTTCAGGTTCGTCTGGGGAGGTGACTATGCTCGAGAAGGTTGATCTGAGCAGAAAACTGTCGAAAGCGGCCTACAACGAGCGCTTTCCCACTCTGCGCGGCCGGCTGGCCGATCTTCAAAAAGCGTGTTGGGACGCTCACATCCCCAGCGTGACCCTCTTCGAGGGCTGGGATGCGTCCGGCAAGGGCACTTCGATCAACTTGCTCACCCAGCGGCTCGATCCGCGCGGCTTCAAGCTGTACGCCATCCAGGCTCCCCGCACCTACGAGCTGCACATGCCGTGGCTGTGGCGCTTTTGGCTCAAGTTGCCCAATTATGGCGAGATGGCCATTTTCGACCGCTCGTGGTACGGCCGTGTGATGGTCGAGCGCGTGGAAGGGCTGACGCCGGAGGAAGAGTGGCGCAAAGCCTACCGGGACATTGCCGATTTCGAGCGCACCCTGGCCGACGACGGCTATGTGCTCATCAAGTTCTTTTTGCACATCAGCAAGAAAGAGCAAGCCCAACGCTTCAAGAAGCTGGAGAAGGACCCGATCGAAGCCTGGCACGTCCAGCCAGAAGACTGGGAACACCATCGCAAGTACGACGAGTACCTCCTAGCCATCGAAGAGATGCTGGAACGCACTGAGGCCGAGTGGGGGCCGTGGACGATCGTCGAGGCCACTGACCGCCGCTGGGCGCGAGCCAAGATTTTCGAAACGATCATTCGTCACCTGGAAGAAGCGCTTCAAAAACGTGGTGCAGCGCTGCCGCCAGCGCCGCCTGGCCACCCCAATCCTGACAGCGACCAGGCGGACAAGGAGGGGGACTAGATGCTAGAGACCGTCGATCTGGACAAGCAATTAGACCAGGAGAGCTACGAGACTGAGCTGGTGCGCTACCAGTTGCAACTGCGAGCGCTGGCCTATCAACTGTACGCGCACAAGCGAACGTTGGTGGTCGTCTACGAGGGCTGGGACGCGGCCGGCAAGGGGGGCAACATCAAGCGTGTGACCGAAAAGCTCGACCCGCGCGGCTACGAGGTATTCAGCATCGCCGCGCCGGCCAGCGAGGACCGCACTCACCAGTACATGTGGCGATTTTGGCGCCGGCTGAGGCCGCCCGAGGAAAAGCAAATCCTTATCTTTGACCGCAGTTGGTACGGGCGTGTCATGGTCGAGCGCCTCGAAGGCTTTTGCAGCGAGGCTGAGTGGCGGCGTGCCTACCGCGAGATCAACGAATTCGAGCGGCAACTGGTCGACTTTGGCATGATCCTGGTCAAATTCTGGATTCACATCAGCCCCGACGAGCAGTTGCGCCGCTTTGAGGAGCGCCAGGACCTTGCTTACAAGGCATGGAAGCTAACCGACGAGGACTGGCGCAACCGCGAGAAATGGGATCAGTATGCCGAGGCCGTCAACGACATGCTGCTCAAGACCAGCACGATCAGCGCGCCGTGGACGGTGGTCGAGGGCAACTGCAAATGGTGGGCACGCGTCAAGACCTTGCACACACTGGTGGAAGTGTTAGGCCAGGCTTTGGACTACCAGCCGCCAGAGGTCGAGACTCGCAAAGGCAAGAAAAAAGGCAAGAAAAAGTAGGGGCGAGGCAGTGCCTCGCCCTACCCCAGGTGCGTTGCGCCTGGATCAGGCTCTGCCAGCGGCACAGTCAGCTCCACCACAACGCCTGGGCCATCCGGCCGATTATACAGGCGGCAGTCGCCGCCTACCTCCCATGTGAGCGCAGCGACCATGGGTAAGCCCAGGCCCATCCCCTCTGTTTGGCCGGTAAAAAACTTTTCGCCCTGGTAATAGGGAATCCACAGACAGGCCAATTGTTCCGGCGACAGAGTCAGCCCGTCGTCGCTGACCTTGAGTGTGGCCTCCCCAAGCGCCGAGCGGTAAGCCGCCACATCTACGCTTGGTGCACGAGAGGGGTGAAACTTTTTGGCATTTTCCACCAGCTCCCACAAAATCAACTCGATGGCTCGCTCAGACAACACCAGGCTAGTCTGTGTCAGGTCATCCTGGAGAGAGACGTTCACAGTCGATAGCCCCTCGTAAGTGACGATCTCGTCTACCATCGCTTCCAGCCTGGAAAGCTTGAAGCACTCACCCGACTTGGCCATAGCGCACGCGTTCAGATACTGAAGGATATCTCCGATATTGTCGCGCAGGCGGGTCACGCTCTTGAGCGCCAGGCGGGACAGTTCAGCCACCTCAGCACTGGACAAGTCCGCCATCTCACGCACCTGCAGCTCGAGGCTGTTCAGCATAATCACCAGCGGCGAGCGCAGCTTGTGGTTGATGGCCGAGTGAAAGTCCCACACATTACGGCGCAGAGTCATCTGCAGCGTGACGTCTTGCAAACGGATGAGGCGCTCTCTCGCCAGTTGAGAAGACAGGTTAAACACATCCACTTGCAGCCAAAAAGCCTGGGCCGTGTGGGATTCGGGCCGGACGAGGTAAAGCGGCGAGCCGGCGTCGGCGCTTCCCCAGGCCGCCCACGCATTCTGCGGCTCACAGTGATACTGCTGCCGGGCCAGATCCACAAAGCGTCGCGAGACCCCAGCCTGTATCTCAGCCATCCGTCCCTCCTCCGGCGACAGTCCCAGGTATGCGCACGCCTGCGGGTTAGCGTAAATCAGCTCGCCATCCTGCTTGGTCACCAGGTAACCGTCGCGGGCGTTTTGCACGACCCACTCGAACCTGGCCTGTTCTGCCAGCAGGCGGCGGTAACGGTTGAGCTGAGTGATGGTCCTCACCCTGGCTCGCAGCTCGGCTCGATCGAAAGGCTTGGAGACGAAATCATCCGCGCCAGCCGCCAACCCTTGCAAGCGAGAGCCGCGGTCGTCAAGCGCAGTCACCATGATGACAGGCACGATCGCCAGGCGCGGGTCGGAGCGCAGCCGCCGGCAAACCTCGAAGCCATCCATATCGGGCATCATCACATCCAACAGGATCACGTCGGGGGCAAGCTCGGCCGCCATCGCCAAGGCTTGCTGGCCGCTCGTAGCCAAAGCCAGGTGGTAGCCCTGGTTCAACAGCAGCGCCTCCAAGGTTTGGCACGCGCCCGGCTCATCGTCCACAATCAAAATCGTGCTGCTGGCCTGTCCCGTCGCGAGATGAGCATATCGATCATCGTGCGGCATTATACACTCCTTACGGTTTGCGATTTGCGATTTGCGCCTCGATCATGCCAACAAGTTGTTGCGAGCCAAGTGGCTTGACGAGATACTCGTCCGCCCCGCCTGCCAGACACTGCTCGCGGTCGCCAGGCAGCGCCAGTGCCGTCAAGGCGACGATAGGGACAGTGCGCAGGTTGGCCATGGTCCGCACAAGTCGTATCACCCCCAGCCCATCCAGACCTGGCAGTTGGAGATCCACCAGCATCAGGTCCGGCTTGACTTCACCAACCAGGTTGAGGGTCTCGAAGCCATCGTGGGTTACGACGAGGCGGTAACCCTTGGTCGATAAACAGTCTGACAGGCCATCGATGGTGAACTGGTTGTCTTCAGCCAACAAAATCGTGAGCAGGCGAGCGGGAGATGGGAAAGCCGGCCTGGCGACTTCTTTGGTCGGACTGCCAGCTTTCCTCTCAGTTGGCGCATCGCCCCAGGGCAATGAAACGGTGAAGCGGCTGCCCCGGCCGGTTTCACTCTCTACCGACACGCTCCCGCCGTGCATTTCGGTCATGCGGTAAACCAATGACAAGCCCAAACCGGTACCCGGATATTGCCGCGAGAGGCTGCTATCCAACTGCACAAAAGGTTTGAACAGGCGCTGCATGTCCTCTCTGGCGATGCCGATGCCGGTATCCCAAACACTAAAATGGGCTACCTGCTGCTCGGCGTCCCCTGACACGGTCAGGCCAATCTCTCCAGCCGGCGGCGTAAATTTAACCGCGTTACTCAACAAGTTCACCAGGATTTGCTTCAGGCGGCGCTCGTCGGCCCAGATGGCCTCCACCCGCTCATCCAAGCTGGACGAGACCTCGATCTGCTTGGCGGAAGCCGCTTGCCTGACGAGCTGCAAGCTGGCTTTACAGACTGAGCTCACAACAACCTGGCCCAGCAGCAGGTCAAACTTGCCGGCTTCAATCTTGGATAAATCGAGGATGTCGTTGATCAAAGCCAGGAGATGACGGCCACTTTCCTCGATCGTCCGAACTGGCCTGAGCTGCTGTTCGCCCAACAGGCCAAAGGTACCTTCTAGAAGCGCCTCTGACAGGCCCAAGATGGAGGTCAAGGGTGTGCGCAACTCGTGGCTCATGCTGGCTAGGAATTCGTCCTTGAGGCGGGCAGCCCGGGCCAGCTCAACGTTGGCCGCGCTTAGTTCGGCCGTGCGCTCGTCCACGCGCAACTCTAGGAAATCAGCATATCTGCTTAGCGCCGTGTCTAGACGAGCCTTTTCAAAGATAGTCGCCAGTTGGCCGGCCACCGTCGTCAGCAAGCGCAAATCGTCCTCAGAGAAAGCATTCGGGCGTGGACTTTCCACGTTGACCACCCCGATGAGGCGGCGGGCCATGATCAAGGGAGCCGCCATCTCGGAGCGAGAGCCGGCCACCAGGCTTATCCAGCGCGAGTCGGACGCCGTGCTATTTCTCAATGGCGCGCCATTGCCTAATGACAGATCACCCAGCCGGATGGGCCGCCGCTCACGTACCAGCCAGCCGATAGCCCCATGCTCCAAGGCAAGCTGGGCGCGGGTGGGGTCACCTATATGCATACCCTGTCCAGGTTCAGGCGGGCGCAGCGCCTGGCCTGTTTCGTCCATAAAGAGAAAGTTGACTTGCCCATCAGGCCACAAACCGCCCAGGATGAGGGTGGCGTGAGAAACCGTCTCATCAAAGGTCTCACCGGTGGCTCCCCCCAACGCCACCTCCGACACAATCTCCAACTCATCCAAGCGGCGGCGCGTTTCCTCGAACAAGCGCGCGTTTTCCATGGCGATGGCAGCCTGGTTAGCAAACAAATTCAACATCTGTTCGTCCTGCGGCGTGAAAGCGTCATAGTGCGTGCTCAGTATACCCAACACGCCGCGCAAGCGTCTCTCGTAGTGGATAGGCACCCACAGGCCCGAGCGTATGAGAGAGTCCACTCCCTCCCGGCCCGAATGGATGGGGACATCCGCTACGTAGAGAGAAGCCTGACTGCGGCCCACCCAGCTCACGATGCTCTTTTCATCGCGGAGGTGAACGCTCATCCGGCGCCTGGTATCGTAAACTTCACGCCCGTAACCCACGCCGACTTCAAAGCTCAACATGTCATTCAATGCGTCATAGCGGTAAAATTCGGCGCGCTCAGCGCGCAGGGCTTTCATCGCAATCTCGAACACCACACTCAACTGCTGGCTCGGGTCAAGCTCGCGGTTGAGCGTCAAGCCTGCCTCGTACAGCAAGGCCAATTGCTCGGCTCGATCCAGGGTTTCCTGGTGCAAGAAGGCCTTGTCAAATGCGACGGCAAGCTGGCTGACCAACCAACTGAGAAGCTGCAACTCGTCCGCCGGCCAGGCGCGTGGCACAACGTCGCCCGCGATCAGCACACCCATCACCTGCCCGCTGGCGACCAACAGCACATAGACATACGCCCGAATCCCCTCGCGGGCGCGGGTTTGGGGCATATTAGGGTCGTCGTGCGAAACCTCAGCCACTTCAACCACATCGCGCGCCTCGGCGTGGATAGATTGGAACACGCCAGTTCGCCGCAAACTTTTGAATTCTTCGGCCATGCCTGCTGGATCGTACAAGCCATAACTGGCGGCCAGGATCACTTCGCCTGGCGAGCGCTCGACAAAAAGGGCCGACTTGGGCGCCCGCACCAGCTCAGCCGCCCACAGGCAAAACATGTCCAGGATTTCCCACGGATCTGGGGCTGCCATGATTTCGCGGCCCATCTCAGCCAACGACTGCCACGCGCTGGTCTTGTCGCGCAGCGCTTCTTCTGTCTGTGCCTGTTGATTCGAAGCAGTCATGTCCGTCTCACTCACTCTAATCTATCATAACACAAATCGCGCTTGGGGGAAAGTAAGGGGCCCCTACGTGACAAATTGCCGCGAGTGTGCTAAAGTTGGGCCTGTGAGAAAACACTACTTGATCGCATCTGGCTTGCTGGCCAGCATCGTGCTGGCAGCCGTCTTGCTCCGTGTGCGGGCCGAACCGTCCAGCGTACACGCTGCAGGGCTACACGGGACCGTGACGCTCATCCGCGACCGGTGGGGGGTTACCCACCTATTCGCTTCAGACCAACACGACGTGTTTCTAGCCCAGGGCTACCTGAACGCCCAAGACCGGCTGTGGCAGATGCTCTTGCGCCGCCAGGCTGCCAACGGGCGACTGGCAGACTGGTTAGGCGCATCCGCCAGTGGGTCCGATGCGTTGCTGGCCAGGCAAGGGTTTTACCAGGCCGGCTGCCGGCCTGGCTGGGAAGAACTAGACCTCAACACACGCCAGGCGTTGGAAGCGTACACAGATGGAATCAACGCTTACCTCGATCAGTTGGAGAGCGCCGGCTTTGCGCCGGCCACCTGGTCTATCGAGATGGCTGTGCTGAAAAGCCGCGGTATATCCAGGCCGGTCGAGCGGTGGACCGTCCAGGACAGCCTGGCCATAGCGTGCATGATCGACTGGGCACAAGAGCTGATTGAAGCTGACCGTGAACTGATCGAGCGGCTGGGGAGCAGCCACGCTGCCGAGTTGGTGACAGAAGGAGCCTCATCACCTATGGCCGCACCCTATTCGCCAGAGTTGAGGCTTGTCCTGCAACTGGCAGCCATTCCACTCCGCAGCGATTTCCCACAGGCAGGAGTGCTGCTGCCGGCCGGCTACTCGGCCCCGATCGTTCCAGCCGCCTGGACTATGGCCGGCCTGCACAGCCCATCCTACGAGGCAGCCGGGGCGACCTTGCCCGGCCTACCCGGAGTGGTAGCCGGGCGAGGCGCCCAGCGCGCCTGGGATATCAAGTGGTCAAAGCAAATGCTAGAGGCGGGGAACGCGGCCGTAGCGTGCCCAGCGTGCGTGGGGCTCGACGAGCTAGCACAGGCAGAGAGCACGCAGAAACGAGCGCCCCAAGACGTGCCCTCTGAGCTGGCGCAGCGCCTGACGCCTTATCTGGTCGCCCTTGAAACGCGAGGCTGGCTTCAAGAGCGCGTGACGTCGATGATGAGCAAGTGGGATTATCGCCTCGAAGCTGGCAGCTCGCCGGCCGCCGTGTACGAAGCGTGGCTGGCCGCGTTGGGCCGCCGGACGTTGGCTGACGAGTTGGGGGCAGAGCTGCATGCGCGTTACGCTGCCAGCGGGCGCGAGGCGGCCGTGTTGGCCCGCCTGGCCACGCAGCCGGCCAGCCCCTGGTGGGATGACGTCACGACAGCACAACGTGAGAGCCGTGACGAGATCATGCAACTGGCTTACGCCGACGCATTGGACTACCTGGGGCGACATTATGGAGACCTGCACACCATCTGGGAATGGGGGCAGATGCACGCTGTCACGTTTGAGCATGCCCTAGGGGGCGACTGGCCAAGGCGACTACTACTCAACCGCGGCCCGATCCCCTTGGGAGGAGACAACACGAGCGACCCCAGCCTCCCCTTCAACCCGGCCGAGTCCTTCGAGCCGGCCCTCGTGCCGGCGTTGCAGTGGCGACTTACTGGGGGGGAAGCGTTGTCGTTTGCGCTCGCCGGCGATCAGCCCGGAGCGGCGCGTCGCGGGCTGGCGGCCTGGCAGGCCGGCGAGTGTTTCCCGCTGCTGTGGGACGAGGCGGAGGTCAAAGCCAACGCCCGCAGCGAGCTTATTTTTAGGCCATGGTATAATAGACCCTAAGGGTCTGAATAATCAAGATCCTTAGGGTCTGGAAGATGGAGGCAGCCTTGTCGGCAACAGAATCCGTGCCTTTTTTTACCGATCCCACCGGACGGAAGCATCTCCTGAGCGGCGAGATCAGCATGATCGGTCGTGCGGTCGACAGCGACATCGTCATCACCAGCAAGCGCGTCTCGCGCGAACACGCCCGCCTGCGGCGCGACGGGCGGCACGTGGCGTTGGAGGACCTGGAAAGCACGAACGGCACTTTTCTCAACGACGAGCGCGTGCTGGCCCCGGTCGAGCTGCGCGATGGCGACCAGGTCTCGATCGGCGACGTGGTGCTGGTCTTTCACGACCCCGACGCCACTTTTTGCGACACGCCTTTCCCCGATCTGGACATTGACCTGGAAGCCGGCGTCGTGCGCGTCAACCGGCGGGCGATCAAGCTTTCAGGCAAAGAATACGCACTGCTGGCTTATCTCTACCAACAACGCGGCAAAGTGTGTTCCAAGGACGACATCTGCCGGGCCGTCTGGCCCGAGTACCAAGATGGCGTCTACGATTACCAGATTGAGAACCTGATGCGCCGGCTGCGTTCCCGTCTCGAACCTGACCCGGCCAACCCACACCTGCTGATCACAGTCCGCGGTCTCGGCTACAAGCTGCTTTTTAATGATTAATTGTTAATTATTAATTATTAATTGTTAATTGAAGGTCCCGCCAGTTTCATCAAAATTCAATGGCAGGTTGTGAGTTATTTCCAGGATAGAGCCAATTTCGCCTCGATCGGGAGACCAGCCAAGAGTGGGCAAACGGCAAATAAGCCTGAATAGTAATCTCATCGTAACTACTCAGGTCACAGAGCTACACAGAGCTTGCACGGAGTTTCACAGAGAAGATTTAACCTTTCAAAGCCTCAGTGGGTCTC
>JAFGFO010000285.1 GCA_016931085.1 Thermoflexales bacterium | reverse complement strand
GCCTGGCTCATCAAGCGCGCCTGCAGGCCCATGTGGCTGTCGCCCATCTCGCCTTCGATCTCGGCGCGGGGGACGAGCGCGGCCACGCTGTCGACCACGACCACGTCCATCGCGCCGGAACGGATGAGTGCTTCGGCGATTTCGAGGGCTTGTTCGCCGGTGTCCGGCTGGGAGATGTACAAATCCTCCACGTTCACGCCGCAATTTTCGGCGTAGGTGGGGTCGAGCGCGTGCTCCATATCGATATACGCGCACGTGCCGCCCATCTTTTGCGCTTCGGACACGATGTGTTGGCACAGCGTCGTCTTGCCTGACGACTCTGGCCCATAGATCTCGGTGATGCGCCCACGCGGCACACCGCCGATGCCCAAGGCTATGTCGAGCGACAGCGCGCCCGTCGGAATGGCCTCGATCTGTAAGTGAGTGGCTTCACCCAAGCGCATGACGACGCCGTCGCCAAAGCGCTTGGACAGACTGGCTAAGGCCACTTCCAAAGCCTTGCCCCTGCCTTCAGATGCTGTATTTTCACCCCGCTTGTTCATAGTCGCTCCCTAAAGCTACTGTTTGGATTCGATTTGCGTATCTATCTTGAGCTATAGTGTACCACAAAAAGAGCGCAAGTCAATAGTCTCACTTGCACGGCGGGTACATGTTGGTGATAATGTGGTAAAATAGGTTAGTATAATATTACCCGCGAAAAACTATCACGATCGCGAAGATTTTTAACCGCGGAGCACGCAGAGGGCGCAGAGTTTTTTAAAATTCTTCTCGGCGTTCTCGGCGGTAAAACAGATTGGGTTGCGGCTGGAGGCCACGCTATGAGCATAAGCGGGAAACGTGATGAGTGTAGCGACTGACCCATCAAGGTCTACTATTCTGGTCGTGGATGATAATGCTGCCAACCTGAGCGTCGTTGCGGACCATCTGCAGGCCTTGGATCTTCGGGTCCTCACCGCCATGGATGGCCAGGACGCCCTGGAAACCATGCAAAGCACCCGGCCGGACTTGATCCTGCTCGACGTGGTGATGCCAGGCATGAACGGCTTTGAGGTGTGCCGCCGCTTGAAGGCAGACAAGACGACCCAGGATATCCCCATCATCTTTATGACTGTCTTGGCAGAGATCAAGCACAAAGTCAAGGGCTTTGAGATGGGCGGCGTGGATTATGTCACCAAGCCCGTTCAGCCCCAAGAGCTCCTGGCGCGGGTGAGAACACACCTGGCCCTGCGGGCAGCGCAAAGGCAACTCGACGTCCGCAACGAGCAGTTAGAGCACGAAATTGCCGGGCACAAATCAGAGCTGCGCGCCAGGATACAGGCCGAACGCGCCCTGCAACGCGCACACGACGAGCTGGAACGGCAGGTAGAGAAGCGCACGGCCGAATTAGTTCGAGCCAACGCCAGTCTACAAGTCGAGATCGCTGAGCGTAAGCGCGCCGAGCAGGAGAAGGACACCTTGTTAGCCAAGGTCAGCCAAAGCCACCAGGCGCTGCGGGAGCTATCGGCCCGGCTGGCCGAAGCCCAAGAGCTGGAGCGAAAGCAGTTGGCGCGTGAATTGCACGACCGGGTGGGGCAAAACCTCTCGATCTTGGGCTTTGTGTTGAACATCATCCGCAAGCAGATGAGCCAATTTGTGCCTGAAGCCGAAAGCCAGGCGTCTCTGGCGCGCGTGGACGATGCCCTGACCTTGGTCGAGCAGACCACCGAAGACGTGCGAGATGTGATGGCCGAGTTGCGCCCTTCGGTGCTCGACGATTATGGCCTGGCGGCCGCCTTGCGCTGGTATGGGGATCAGTTTAGCCAGCGGACAGGCATCCCATTCACGCTGCAAGGCGACAAGCTGACGGCGCGCCTGCCAGCCTTGATTGAAAATACGCTGTTTCGCATTGCCCAGGAGGCTTTGAGCAACGTCGCCAAGTACGCCCATGCCAGCCAGGTCACTATCAGCCTGACCACGACTGACGAGATTTCGCTGGTCGTTGCCGACGATGGTGTCGGCTTTGACCCCACCCCGTCACCGGCTCCGGCTCAAAAAGGCCGTTGGGGGCTGCTCAACATGGCCGAACGGGCCATGGCTGTGGGCGGTGAGTGCCGGATTGAATCGACACCCGGCCAGGGGACAAGCGTGGTCGTGCAAATCAACACATGAGCAAATCGGCACGCTCCGCGCGGCCAATGAGCAAGATCTTTAAGAGGACAGCAAGGCAAGTGATGGATGTGTCCAGATAATACCATAACGGTCTTTCTGGCCGAAGACAGCACCATGCTGCGGGATACCATGCGCTACATGTTGGAGGCGCAGCCCGACTTCCATGTCGTGGGCGACGCGGCCGATGGCGAGGAAGCCGTGCGCCAGGTTGCGGCGCTTCAGAAAGCGGCGCTTTGCCCCGACATTGTGATCATGGACATCACCATGCCCAAGCTGGATGGCCTTGAGGCTACTCGCCAGCTCCTCGAGCTGTGTCCTCACACACATGTGATCATCTTGTCCATTCACAAAAGCCCTGAGTATATCACGCACGCCTTGCAGGCTGGCGCGCACGGCTACTTGCTGAAAGAGTCGGCCGGCCGCGAGCTCATCGAGGCCATCCAAATGGTTCAAGCCGGGCACTATTACCTGCCCTCATCCATTTCAGACCAGGTGGTGGCCGGCTACAAGCAGCAGTTGGAAGTGGCCCACACGGCCAATCTCCTGGCCAGCCTCAGCCCTCGCGAGCGGGAAATTCTGCAGCTCATCGCCGAGGGGAAATCCAATGATGACATCAGCACGATGCTGTGCCTGTCCCCCAAAAGCGTTCACACCTACCGCAAGCGCCTGATGGAAAAGCTGGACATCCACGACCTGCCCGGCCTGATCAAGTTTGCCATCACGCATGGCCTGGTGCCTCTGGCGTAAGTTGCCCCCGTTTTCCTACAAAATTGTCCCCACTTTCCTACAGACAAGGCCCACACGATATGCTATAATAGAATTGGTTATTGACTCGTGTTTAGACATTCCGTCGCTAAAAATGGTCTGTCGCAGATTGTGAAAGGAGACTAAAAATGGTACTGCGAATACTGTGTCGCCCACAAGAGCAAATACACACGGGGTCGCGTTCCATGTGGCGCATTGTGAGTGGCCTCATCGTTGTTATGATGATCGTGGCAGTAACGGGGTGCGGCCAGTCGCGGCCCCAGACACCCCCTACGCCCGAACCTGCCAAAGCCTCGCCAGTTACCGTTGGGATTTTACTTTGCATGACCGAAAAAACGCCTTTCTTTGTCTCACTGGTGAAGGGTGCCGAAGAAGCGGCTAACCGCCAAAACGTAAAACTGATTGTCCAGTATGCCAACGATGATGCTGAATTACAGCGCACCCAGATTCGCTCATTGGTCGAGCAGAAAGTCAGCGCGCTGCTGGTTAATCCTGTTAGCGAAGATCTAGTGCCAGACATGGATGCCGCCAGCGCCGCCGGCGTGGCGGCGTTTACCATTGACCGCAGTTCATCCAGTACCACCGTTATCTCCCACATTGCATCCGATAATATCGCTGGCGGGCAAATGGCTGGCAAGTACCTGGCCGAAGCTCTCCGCAAAAAGGGCAAGGTGGTAGAGTTGGAAGGTACTCCCGGTTCGGCGGCCGCCCGTGACCGTGGGGCCGGTTTTAACCAGGCGATAGCCGCCGCGCCCGAGATCGAGGTTATTGTGCGGGAAACGGCCAACTTTAATAAAGCTGATGCCAAAACCGTCTTCGCCAGAATATTGGCTCAGCAGCCTCAGATTGATGGTGTGTTTGCCCACAACGACGACATGGTACTGGGGGCTGTCGAAGCGGCAAAAGAGGCCGGTCGCGCTGATAAGATTGCGTTTATTGGTTTCGATGCTATTGATAGTGCGGTTGTGGCGGTGGAGAAGGGTGATCTGATTGCCACCATCGCCCAGCGGCCCGAAGACATGGGACGCCTGGGTGTAGAGACGGTCGTCAAATATCTAAAAGGGGAAGAGGTGCCCAAGTTTATCCCGGTAGACTTGGCCTTGATAACCAGGTAATGTCAAGACCTGGCAGGGTTATTTAGTGTTTGGCATTCCTGTCAAGACGGTCATGAGATCGAATGTGTCCATTAAACAGCGTACTATACTGGGTTTTACGTTGATGTTTCTGCTCGTACTCATTGCCAGTGGCGCCGGCTTGGGATATAGCGCCTCGGCTGAAAGAACTGCCACGGCGATGTATAATGGCAGCAAGCAGATTGAAAGTATAACCGACCTCCAGATGAGCTTGCTGACTGTTGTGGCTACCGTTGACAATATGCTCCTGACACGTCAAACGAACCTGATTGAACGGCGATTAAACGACGAATTGGCAGATTTTAACCAACGATTGGCAGACTTGCAAACTCAAACGGCGGGTAAAGGTTCGGAAAAGGTCGCTCAAAACCAAGAGATTATGAGCGACCTTTTCCTTTTGGGCATCGAACTGGTAGATACTGTACATGAATTGAACGCCCTGGTCCAAAAAGAGCAATGGACTCAAGCGCAATTTTTGCGCCACAATAACCTGGCTTCATTACAACGGCGCTTCGGCGAGAACCTGGATCGGCTTCGGACAAACATCCAAGATGATGTGGAAACCCTGATCACAACGACGGTGCATGCCCAAAATTTGATTCGCACGTGCTGGGTTTTTATTACCATCGTTGCCCTGGGGGTAGGTTTACTGGCAGGGATTCTAGTGGCTAGCAGCATCATCCGGCCAATTGCCGCTTTGGCTGCCACGGCCACGGCCATCAAAGGGGGCGACCTGTCAGCGCGTGCAGAGGTGAGCGCCCGCGACGAAATTGGTGTTCTGGCCGATGTCTTTAACACCATGACGACCCAATTACAACAAATCCTGGAGGGCCTGGAACAGCGCGTGAAAGCGCGCACCCAACGCCTGGAAACCGTGGCCACCCTCAGCGGCCACCTGAACAGCATCCTGGACATAGAGCGCCTCTGGCGCGAGCTGGTCGTACAGACCAAAGAAACCTTCAACTATTATCACGTTCACATCTATTTGCTCAACCCGGCCGGCGACCGGCTGGTCCTGGCCGAGGGCTATGGGGAGGCCGGCGTCCAGATGAAACGCGAGCAACACAGCATCTCGCTAGACGACCCCACCAGCCTGAGCGCCCGCGTGGCCCGCGAGCAGCAAGCCATCCTCGTGGGCGACGTCCGCGACGAGCCGGGCTGGCAGCCGCTGCCCCCGCTGTCGCGAGTGCGTTCCAAGCTCGCCGTGCCGATCATTCAAGAGGATAAAACCATCGGGGTGTTGTCGGTCTATTCCGAACAGGCTGGCGGCCTGGACGAGGGCGATGCCGACATGCTTCGATCGCTGGC
>JAFGFO010000284.1 GCA_016931085.1 Thermoflexales bacterium | reverse complement strand
GGTTGTAAAATTCGTGAAAATTAGCGTGAATTAGCGGATAAAAATCCGGTCTGGTGATCTAGCAAAGCAAGTTTTGCTCCATTGCGAAAATATCATTTCCGTAAATTCTCTGTGCTTCTCTGACTTCTCTGTGAGGTTCCGTGTAAAGATGTGAACCTTCGTTCACGTTATCTCACGCAGGTCCAGGCCGCGCGCCGCCGCGCGCGCGACTCGCCAATCCGGCTCGCCTCGCGGCGGTGGCATCACTTCGCCAGCCGGCCGGCTCACCAGGCCCAGGGCGCCTTCCGGGCACGCTAACACACACACGCCGCAGCCCACGCAGCGAGTTTCGTTCACGCGGGCAATGTCTTCCAGGGACAAGGCCCCAAACTGGCACACGTCAAGGCACGCGCCGCAGGCAAGGCACAACGCCTCGTCCACGCGGTTGACGAAAGCAGAGCGGGCGACCACGTTGGCTATGCCCAGCTCGGCCAAGCCGCGCAGGACACCGCACGAACACGTACAGCAATTACAGACGTACCAGATCCCCTCTTGGGTATTGCTCACCGAATGAACCAGCCCCGCCTCCGCCGCGCGCCGCAGCGTGGCCTGCGCCTCATCGCGGGTCAAGGCACGAACAGACTGCCGGTCGTCAAAGGCACCCGGGACCTGGCTAAAGATCAGGCAGTTATCGATTGGGTGCTTGCACGGCTGGCCGATGAGCGCCTTTTGCTTACGGCAGATGCAATCCACCACCCCCCACGCCTGGGCGCTATCCAAAATGCTGGTCACGCTTTCAAAAGGCTGTATTTCAAGCTCCACCCGCACGCTCTCACCCACCGGGATGACGCGGTGCACCGGCGGCTGCCAGGCCAAGGCCTGGCCGAACGCTTGCCGGTAATAGTCTTCGAACAAGCGCGCTAACTCTTGATCCATGCGAGCATTTTGCATTTCATAGATGCCCACGACGAACGGCATCAAGCCATAGCCCAGGCCACCTTCCAAGCGTCCGCTGGCCACCAGTCCACGGCGGGCCATCTCTTTGAGCTGATGGCGCAGCGCGGCGGGGTCGCCGCCAATGCGCTCGGCAAGCTGGGCCGGCGTTTCCAACTGCAAACGCAACTGGGCAGCCAGGGCCGCCTCTTCCGGCGTAAAGAGCTTGGCCAGCAAGCGCAGTTCTACGCCGTCGTCCGTGGGTGGAAAGCCATTTGGCAGCGCGTCCAGGCGTTGGGCCAACAACTTGTAGGGATTCTTCTCACTCTCCATCTCTCTCCTCTCTCTATATCTATCTGACATCTCTATCTGATCCTCGGCGCCGGCGGCGGAACGAAAAGCGCAGCGGGGTGCCGCTGAAAGCGTAATGTCGCCGGATCTGGTTCTCCAGGTATCTTTCATAGGAGAAGTGGACCAGGGCCGGGTCGTTGACGTGAAAAAGAAAGGTCGGTGGGTCGGTGCGCGGCTGGGCGCAGTAATAAATCTTGAGTCGTTTGCCAGCTTTGCTGGGCGGGGACTGCCTCTCGAGTGCATCTTGGATGATGCGATTCAACTCGCCGGTGGGGATGCGCACCAGGCGCTCCTCCTGCACCCGCAGCGCCGTGGGCAGCACCTGGTTCACGCGGGTACCCTTGAGCGCCGAGACGAACAACACCGGGACATAGTCCAAAAAGTTCAGTGATTGGCGCACGTGGCGAGTGTATTCGTCCATCGTTTCGCCGCTCTTGGGGATAGCGTCCCACTTGTTGATCAGCACGACCACGCTCTTGAGCTCGTCGAGGATAAAGCCGGCCACGTGCGCGTCTTGGGCCGTCACTCCGTCGACGGCGTCGATCAGCAGCAGCGCCACGTCACAGCGTTGAATGGCCTTGAGCGCCCGCAGCACGCTGTATTTCTCCAACCCGACCTCGATCTTGCCGCGCCGCCGGATGCCGGCCGTGTCCACCAGCGTCAACGGCAAATCGCCCCAGGTGATAGGTGTATCGACCGCGTCTCGGGTGGTGCCCGGGATAGGGCTGACGATGGCGCGCTCCTGGCCGAGGATGGCGTTGAGCAAACTGGACTTGCCCACGTTAGGCCGCCCGACAATGGCGATCTTGATCGAGTCATCCTGTTCGTCCTCCGGCTCGGCTGGCGGGAAAGCGGCCACGATGGCATCCAACAGATCGCCGGTGCCCTGGCCGTGCAAAGCGCTGACGGGGAACACCTCACTGTCCAGCCCCAGGCGATAAAAATCCAGTGCCGCCAGACGGCGCTCCTCATTGTCGGCCTTATTGGCGGCCAACAAGACCGGCTTGGAGCTGGCGCGCAGGATGGTGGCCACTTCCTCATCGGCCGAGACCAGCCCATCAGCCGCGTCGACCAGGAACACGATCACGTCGGCCGCGTCAATCGCCATCTCGGCCTGCCGGCGGATTTGAGGGATAAATTGGAGCGAGGCCACTGAAAGTGAACTATGCTCAGACAAAGGCACGTCGCCGCGTTCCACTCGCTCAGGCAGCACCTCGATACCGCCCGTATCCACCACGACAAAGCTGTGGCCGGCCCACTCGCCGCTGGCTTCCAGTCGATCGCGCGTGGTACCCGGCAATTCGCTGGTCACTGCCAGGCGCGCTCCCACCAGGCGGTTGAACAGCGTCGATTTTCCAACATTCGGACGGCCCACCAGGGCCACAAGCGGTTTGGTCATAGTGTTTCAGATTTCACGTTTTACGTTTTACGCTTCACATTTCACGTCATGGGCGGCGCGTCGGGACCAGCGTGGGCGCCGGCAACGTAGATGTGATCGCCGGCAAAGTGGGCGTGAGCAGCGGTGAAATCTCCAGTTCCACGATAGTCACCTGAACGGTCGACGGCAAGACACTCTCAGCCTCGATCTCTTCAGGCACGATGATTTGCGGTTCTACCTGGTAGGTTCCCAGGTCCAGTTTAAGTTTAGCCACATCGATCACCAGGCGCACGTCGACATCTGGCTGCAGCTTGAGCAAGCGCGGCAATGGACCGGTCAACACCAGGTCGACGTACTCTGGCGAGACACGCGCCTCCCACTGATCTGGCAGTCCCTGCATGAGCGGGCGCAGTTGCAAGGTCAATCCACTTTGAATCGCCTCAACCTCGATATCCACCTGCACCGAAGGGTCATCCAACATGGACACGCCGCCCGGCAAATCCAAAGGGACACGTTCGGTCACGTGGCTCTGGGTATTCTCTACATTGACCGGGGCTGTTTCCACATAACCGGGCAATCCCTCGATGACACGTGCGCTGCCAAAGACGGCCACGATGCGCGGCGAGACCTTGACAGCGTTTATGCGGTAGCCAGAGGCGAGCTGACCCGTGATGACAACGCGCACCGACAAATCCCGAAAACCGCCCAACTGCTCGATCGCTGCCTTGGCCTGCACGATCTCTGGCGACAGCACCACCCCCTCGACCAGGGCGTTGTTCTTGTCGCGCACGGTCAGGCGAACAGATCGCTCCACACTTTGCCGTTCATCTTGCACGTTGATCAAGCCACTGACCGTTTCTACACGCTCGACGCGGGAGGCTGGGCCCGACACAGTGACCTCAGACGGCGCGGTTTCCCACGAATGGACCGTGTACCCCAGGGCCGGTTCCCCACCGATCGCCAGGTCAACCCTCACCTGGCGCGAGCGGGTTGGCTCCAGGTATAAATTGACATAAGGTGGTTCCACGCGCACCATGCGAACGATCGGACTGGCCACTTGTGCTTCCAGCGGAACGCTCAACTTGCCATAAGCTTGATCAGCCAGATTCAATGTCACGCTGATCTGTTCTACGGTCAGGCTGTTCCACACGCTGCCGGGTGCCTGCAGCGTCACTCGAGCCGTTTCAGCACTCACGCCGTACACAATCGTATCAGGCGGTTGGTTGAGCAAAGTGATTGGGATAGCCGCCGAAAAAGTGTCCACCATCACGGGGTCGCTTTCCTGGACGGCGATCAACCACACCATCACGGCCAGGGCTAGTGCCAGCACCAGGCGGCTCACGCTTTCAACCACTTGACGGACCATCACTTCACATCCTTAGCGCCCGCATCCTTAGCGCCCGCATCCTTAGCGCCCGCATCTGCCGGCTTGATCAGCCAAGACAACCAGGTACGCTGCAGTTGCGCTTGGTAGAAAGCCCGCAGCACCGTTTCGAGCCGGGCCGCGCTCAAGCGGCGAATCATGCGGCCATTGTGCGTGATAGAGATACTACCTCGTTCTTCCGAGACGACGAGGGCAATCGCATCCGTTGCCTCGGTGATACCGATGGCTGCCCGGTGACGCAACCCCATGTGCCGGTCGGAGAGAAACTGGCTGGTTAAGGGCAAAATGCAGGCTGCCGCCACGATACGATCACCGCGCACAATCACCGCGCCGTCATGAAGCACCGTTTTGGGAAAAAAGATCGTCTGCAGCAACTCTGACGACACAATCGAGTCCATGGTCAAGCCAGTATCGATATAGTCCTGCAATCCAGTCTCGCGTTCCAGGACGATCAGAGCGCCATGGCGGCGCTCGGCCATGCGCTCACATGCTCGCACCGTCTCGGCGATCGTTTTTTCAATCACAACCCTCTCGTGAGGGACGTAGCCCAACCAGGCACCGGTGCGTCCCAGGCGTTCGAGGGCGCGGCGCAGCTCGGGTTGGAAGATGATGGGAATCGAGATCAACAGAGCCGGGATGGCGCGTTGCACCAACCAGCTCAGGGCCGGCAAGTGGAGGGCATAGCCTGTCAGCGCGATGAACAGCGCCAGGACAATCACGCCACGCAGCAAAGGCACAGCCTGGGTGCCACGCACCAGGTACAGCAATACAAAAAATAGCAGCGCCACCAGGCTGATATCGAGCAAGCTCATCCAGGTAAAGCGCTGGAACAAATACAGCCAATCAGACATGATTGTTTCAGTTTCAGGGTTTCAGGCCGCGTCTATCATTTACTCGCGCCTTGGGCTGGCCCTAACAGAGACGTGCCGATCTGGATCAGCAGTTGCTTATAGTCTTCCAAGTTAGGCGGTCCCAGGGCAATGATGCCGCGGATCGTCATGGCCGCTTCCTTCTTAAGTCCGGCCTGCAACTGCATCTCGCCCAGCGCATCCAGTTGCTCGATAGCTGGCTGCCTCATGCCGGATTCGACGTACACGCGCGCCAGGCGGGAACGCAACATCCTTTCAGTCGGCCTGGCGTGGACCTGGTCCTCCAGCACAGCGGTCATCTTGCTCGTCTTGCCGGCCGCTCTATAGAGTTCCAGCAAGCCATCCAATTCGAGCTGGGCGCGTTGATTCTGCCCCACCTTGTAATACAACTCCACCAGGGACAAGCGCGCTTTTTCGTCCTCCGGCGCATAGGCTTTAGCCTGCTCATAGTCCTGGATAGCGCGCCGCCAGTCGATACGCTGCATATCGATATCACCCAGGCAATTGTAAATCTTGGGTGCCCACAGCTTGCCGGTCGAGCCTCGCGTGATATATTTCAGCGCTTCCTGGTAGGTTTCGCGCGCCTTGTCAACCTGGGCCAACTGGTAGTAGGTATCGGCCAATTGCATATACTGATCCAGCGCGCCATCGATTTCGTTGTACTCGAGCAGCAATCCGATCAACATGGCTCGGGTGGGGATGTCCATCGGCGTCATGCGCAAGATGCGTTCGTAGATGTTCATGGCGTGGGGCAAGTCGCCCCGCACCTGGTAGGCATTGGCGATCGTGCGCAGCTTGATCACCGCCTCCTCTGAATGCCGCTCGGCCCACAACAATTCGGCCAGGCGCAAGTGAACCGGCAGGTACTCTGGCGACACCTCGATAGCACGATACAGCTCGTCCGTCGCGATATAGTATTTGCCCTGCTTGGCGTGTTCTTGCGAAGCAGCCATGGACTGCAGCACCTGCTCGGCATTGGGTATCGTGAACAGTTCGACCAGGCTGACGGCCGGACTGCCTTCTTCGGCAATGCTATCCAGGCGCTTGCGAGCCTCGGACGCCTTGTCCTCCCAGCCGCGATTAGACAGAAATTCGACCAACGAATTGGTAAAGGAAACCGCCTGGCCGCGGTCACCTTTGGCCCGGTAGCTCTCGGCCAGGTTCCCGTACAGAGCGATCAGGTCGTCGGCTTGCTCCCGCCGCACCATCTGCAAATCGACCAGCTTGAGCACTTCGACAAAATGCTCCAGGGCTTCATCTGAGCGGTCGAGAGCACGATAGCACTCGCCCAGGGCAAAGTGGCTCCCCACGGTATAGTCAGGGTGATTGATGGCCTGGGTAAACTGCACGATCGCTTCGTCAAAACGCATCTGCTGCTCGTAAAGCAAGCCCAGGTTAAAGCGGGCCGCCGCCATGTCGACGGCCCCCAGGATGTGCTGGTAAGCGGCGATCGCTTCCTCGAGCTGGCCACGCGTTTGGTAATCCAAGGCCTGGTTGATGAACGCGTCGATCTCAGCCTTGTTCAGGCGCGCGCCCGCTCCGCGCGCGTCCGTCCGCAATTGCAGCGATTCGGCATCCTCAAACAGTGTCTCAGCCAGGTCCGACATCGCCTTGTCACGCGCGATCTCGAGCGGGCTGCCCCGTCCCCCAGCTTCCGACTCGTCCAGGGCCATATTGTCCAGGTCCCATCCAAAAGAGGCCGACGCGGCAGCCTGCCTCTGGGTGGCCGGTTGCGCGGCGGTCGGCAGAGCCGTCAGGGGGCCGGCGTCGCCGATTTCGCCCAACGCTCTCAGCAAGCCAGTCTGGCGAGGCGCGAACGTCAAAGCGGCCTGCGTCGCGGCCACAGCCTTGTCCGTTTGCCCAGTTTTTTGGTAAATCTGGGCCAGTGCCGTGTGCTCGCGCGCCGCCAGGTCATTCTTGCCCATCGTTTCGTAGATCGCCGCTAAACGCTGGTGAGCCTCCACATTATCGGGAGCCAACTTGACAACGCGCTCCCAATACTGGATCGCTTTATCGGTCGTCTTACGGCTCGAGTGTAAATCTCCCAGGATTAGAAGCGACTCGATGGCATCCTCTGTCAAGCCCAGGCGTTCCTGTACCTCGGCCAAGCGAGATATGATGGCCGGGTCGTTGGGCTGCAAGCGGTCGGCGTTTTGGTAAGCGATGAGGGCATCGTCCAGGCGCTTGAGCTGAGTATACACAAAGCCGGCGCTGGCCAGAGCGACCGAGTTTTCGGGAAACTCGGTCAGCGCGGCCTCGTACTCGGCGATGGCCTTGTCCCACGCCTTGTCCCACACGAGTTGATTGCCACGCTTGAGTGCTTGGTCAAAGAGTTGACGGTTGCCAGGCACACTGCACCTCCTTAACAGATAGAGATGTCAGATAGAGATAGAGATGTCAGATAGAGTCTTTCGCTATCTCTATCTCCGGTCTCTATCTGTTAACAGATCAACCAGGATCGCTTTTTGAGCATGCATGCGGTTTTCGGCCTGGTTCCACATGGCGGAATGGATGTCATCGTCGCACGCCGCGTCGGTGATCTCCTGGCCGCGATGGGCCGGCAGGCAGTGCATGACGATATGGTCTGGCCTGGCGCAAGCGAGCAGTTCACTGTTCACCTGGTAACGCGGCGAAAAGACGGCCAGGCGCTGCTCCGTCTCGGCCTCTTGCCCCATACTGATCCACACATCGGTATAAACGACGTGGGCGCTGCTCACCGCCTCGAGCGGGTCGCGCAGCAGCGTAAGGGTACTGCCGGTCGAGCGGCCGATCTCGCGCGCCCTGGCTGCCGCGTCCGGGGGCAGCTCATACCCGTCCGGCGAAGCGACAACCAAGTGCGCGCCGGTCAAGGCGCAGCCATACGCCAGCGACACGAGCACGTTATTGCCATCGCCGACAAAAGCCACCTTGAGGCCAGCGAGTTCCCCAAAACGCTCGCGAATCGTCAGGATATCGGCCAGTCCCTGGCAGGGATGCGAGGCGTCAGACAGGCCATTGATGACCGGCACCTGGCTGTATTGGGCCAACTCCACCACGTCGGTGTGAGCGAACACGCGCGCCATGATGGCGTCGACGTAACGGCTGAGCACGCGCGCCACGTCTGCCACGCTTTCGCGCTTGCCCAGCGAAATCTCGTTGGGGCTGATGTACAGAGCTTGCCCGCCGAGCTGGATCATCGCCATATCGAACGACACGCGCGTGCGCAGGCTGGGCTTTTGAAAGATCATGCCAAGCGTCTTGCCGGGTAGCCGCGCTTCGTTGCGGCCTTGCCGGCGCAACTCGTCTTTCATACTCGCGGCCAGCGCGAGCAAGTCGCCCATTTGGGCCGGGGTCAGATCAGCCAGGGAAAGGAAATGATTCATAACCAAGAGCCTCCATATTGTCAAGTATACCACAAGCCACGAAAAGAGTAAAAACTAAGACCTGACAGGTCTGTCATTTCGCCGCGTCCCAATTTTTACCTGCCTTGGCCTCTACCTTGAGCGCCACGCTCAAGCGATAGGCGTTCTCCATCTCCTCGCGCACCACGGCGACAAGCCGGTCGGCGGCCTCCTCAGGCACTTCCACCACCAGCTCGTCATGCACCTGCAAGGTCATCCTGGCTCTCAGGCCGGCCTCCTGGGCAGCGAGCCGGCGATGCAGCTTGATCATGGCGACTTTGATAATATCAGCCGCGCTGCCCTGGATGGGCATGTTGATCGCCTCGCGCTCGGCGGCGCGGGCGGCTATCTGGGCGCGTTGGTCGCCCCCAGCGCTTTGCAAGATGGGGAAATAACGCCGCCTGCCCAGCAGGGTCTCTACGTAGCCTTCGACGGCTGCTTTGCGCTTGGTCTGCTCGACATAAGCGCGCACGCCGGCGAAGCGGGCGAAATAGGCATCGATGAATCTTTGCGCCTCAGCCTGCGAGATGCCGGCGCTCTGCGCCAGGCCATAAGCGCCTTGGCCATAAGCCAAGCCAAAGTTGATGGTCTTGGCAATCCGGCGCTGCTCATACGTGACCTCTGCCAGCGGGACGCCAAAGATCGTGGCGGCCGTGCTGGCGTGGATATCCTCGCCGCGCGCGAAAGCCTCCTTCAAGCCCGGATCGTCGCAGATGTGTGCCAACACGCGCAGCTCCACCTGGGAATAATCGGCCACCACCAGCACGTGCCCAGGTGCGGCGACAAAGGCGCGCCGCACCTGCCGCCCAAGCTCGGTGCGGATGGGGATGTTTTGCAAGTTGGGATCCGACGAAGATATCCGCCCGGTACTCGTGCCGGTCTGGTTATACGAGGTGTGGATACGTCCCGTGACGGAATTCACCAGCGCCGGCAGCGCGTCCACGTAGGTACTTTTGAGCTTGGCCAATTGGCGATGCTCCAAGATTTGATCGACGATTGGGTGCTGTCCCTTCATCGATTCCAGCACGTCCTGGGCCACCGAGATACGCCCGGTAGCCGTCTTGCGCCCCCCGCCCGGCGCTTTGAGCCGCAGCTTGTCAAACAGCACGCCGGCCAGTTGCTGAGGTGAATTGACGTTAAACTCACCGGTCTGGGCGATGATCTCGCGCTCCAACGCCGACAAGCGCTCTTCCAGCTCGGCCGACATACGGCGCAACAAATCCACGTCCACCAACACGCCGGTCATCTCCATGTCCAATAGCACAGGCAGCAGTGGGATCTCGAGCTCCGCAAACAACTGCCACAAACCCAAATCGGTCAGCTCGGCTTCCTGCTGGCAGCGCAGGCGCAGTGGGACGTCGGCATCAGCCGCCGCGTAGCGGGCTACGTCCGGCACTGGCACGCGATCCATGGTGATCTGCTTCTTGCCGCTGCCGATCAGCTCTTTGATCTCCGTCATCTTGAGGCCCAAGCGCGCCCAGGCCAGCGCCTTGAGTCCCAACGTCCGGCTGCCGGGGTCGAGCAGCCACTCGGCGATCATCGTGTCGAAAGCCAGGCCGCCCACTTGCAGCCCGTGACGCGCCAACACGGCCATGTCGTACTTGGCATTGTGGCCGATCTTGGGGATGGCGGGATCGGCCATTACAGGCCGGAGCGCCTCAAGGGCCGTTTCGAGCGGCAACTGTCCTTCATCCAAAGCATCCGATGGGCCTGCGCGGTGGCCCAGCGGGATATAATAGCCTTCGCCCTCCTTGATGGCCAGGGCGATCCCCACCAGCTCGGCCCGCATCGGGTCGGTGCCGGTCGTTTCCACGTCGAACGAAATCAAGGTTGCCTGGCGCAGCTCACCCAGCAGCGCTTCAAGTCCCGCTGTGTCTGTGACCACGTGCGCCAACGTGATCTCCTCCCCTCTCAAGATAGTTTCAGGTTGCAGGCCTGAGGTCTCAGGTGGCGGCAACTCGTGCTCAAACATGCTCAACTGGCGCGATTCTCTAGGACCGTGCTCAGAGGGGTGCCCCGACACAGACAGCCTGTCGGCCGGCAGCCGCTTGCCCAGCGAACGAAATTCCAGCTCGTCAAACAGGGCCAGCACGCCGCCGCGCTCGTAATCTTGAGCACGGCATTGTTCCCACGTCAGGACCAGTGGCAGGTCAGTTTTGATCGTGACCAGCGTTTTGCTCAAAAACGCGCTATCGCGCCCGGCTTCCAAGGCCGTGCGCGCACGGGCCGCCGTGATGTCACCCAGGTGCTCGTAAACAGCCTCCAGGCTGCCGTACTTTTGCAGCAACTGGGTGGCGGTCTTGTCGCCGACTCCCTTCACACCGGGCACATTGTCTGAGCTATCACCCACCAAGGCCTTGTAATCGATCAACTGGTGCGGCTCCAGGCCGTAACGCTCGCGCACGGCCGCCTCGTCGTACAACTGGGTGTCGGACCACTGGCGCCGGTTGATCAGCACACGCACGTCCGGGCCGATTAACTGAAACACATCGGTGTCGCCGGTGACGATGATCGTCTGCAAGCCATCGACTGTGGCACGCACTGCCAATGTGCCCAGCACGTCGTCAGCTTCAAAACCCTCGGCCGTGACCACCGGCACATTGAAGGTCTGCACGACCTGCTGGATGCGGCCGAGTTGTCCCGCCAGCTCATCAGGCATCTTGGCGCGCGTGGCTTTGTAGTCGGCAAACAGATCATTGCGAAAAGTCTTGCCCACGTCAAAGGTCACCGCGATATAGTCTGGCTGCTCATCGCGCCAGGCATTGATCAGCATCGACGTAAAGCCATACACAGCGCCGGTCAGCTCGCCGGTCCGGGTCTTGAGATCGGGCGGCAGGCCATAGTAGGCGCGATAGGCCAGGGCGTGACCGTCAATGAGCACCAGCTTGGGCTTGGACATCGTTTCTCCTCTCGTGTTTTGCGTTTTACGTTGTATAGATTCTAACCTCGCGCCCCCAAAAAGTCAAAAAGCAGAGAATGCAAATTCCTGAAATTGGTGTATACTTAGGGGAAGCACATGTTAGAACATAGCATACAGGAGACGGATTTATGGACAAGCCACGAGCTCTAGTGGTAGAAGACGAGGGAAGTCTGGCCGACATTTACTCGGAAGCGCTCCGGGCGGCTGGATTTGAGACCGAGGTGATCATGGGCGGACTGACGGCCATCATGCGAGTGGCCGCCGACGCGCCAGATCTCATCGTGCTTGACCTGCACCTGCCCAACATCTCTGGCGCAGACATTTTGCACCAGATTCGCGCCAACGAGCGAATGGCCAACACCTACGTCATCGTTGCCACGGCTGACGCGGCGATGGCCGAAACTGTACAAGAAGAAGCGAACGTGGTGCTCATCAAGCCCGTCAGTTTCCGGCAACTGCGCGACATGGCCACTCGTTTCCGCCTGTCGCACACCCAAGCAGACTAGTTAGCCCGGCATTGCCATGAGTATCCCCCTATCTTTCCCCCCAGGCACACCGTATGTGAGGTCCACATACGTTTTGGCCTGCCCAAGTAAACGCCCTGCAGTTATAATGAGCTATCAGAGCCCCTCACCAAAGACAAGAGGACAGTGAGACGAGGCTCGAACCCGAGACTTGAACCTGAAACTTGTATCTTTAGCCAGACATTATGGTCAAACGCAGGCGTAACAGCACAGCCGACAAATCACTCCGCGCGCAATTGGAAGCGCTTCACGAAGCGACCCTAACCATCACGGCCGAGTTATCGCTCGATCACGTCTTGCAGCACGTCGTCCACCTGGCGCGCGAGTTGGTCAATGCTCGCTACGCGGCCTTGGGCTTACCAGATACACACGGTAAGCTAGAGCGATTCTTGTATTCCGGCCTGACAGCCGAGCAAGCGACACACATCGGGCCATTCCCCCAGGGGCAGGGGATACTGGGAGAGATGCTGCGTTCCACCCAGGCCATCCGGCTGCGCGACATCGCCGAACACCCGCACTCGGCCGGCTTTAGCCAGGGACACCCGGCCATGACCAGTTTCTTGAGGGTGCCCATCGTCTCTAAGGACAATGTGCTGGGCACGTTATACCTTACCAACAAACTGGACGATGGCGAGTTCAGCGCCGACGACGAAAAAGTGATCGTGATGTTGGCCGCTCACGCCGCCATCGCCATCAAGAACGCCCGCCTCTATCAGCAAATCCAACGTCTGGCCATATTTGAAGAACGCGAGCGGATCGGGATGGATCTGCACGACGGCATCATCCAGTCCATCTATGCAGTCGGGTTGACGCTAGAGTACGGCAATCTGCTGCTTGACGAGGATCCGGCCCAAGCCAAGCAGCACCTGGGCCAGGCCATCAGCAGTCTCAACGAGGTCATCAAGGACATTCGCAACTATATCCTCGACTTGCGGCCACAGCGCTTCCAGGATAAGGACCTGGCCACCGGGCTAGACGAGTTGGCCCGGGCTTTTCACGCCCATACACTCATCCAGGCTGACGTGCAAGTGGAAAGCGGTAGCGATCTAACGCCCTCCCAAGCCTCTGGGCTTTTTCATATCGCACAAGAAGCACTGGCCAACGTGGCCAAGCACGCCCGTGCCAACACGGTCAGCGTCAAGTTGTACGACGGTCACGAGCATATTTGCCTGTCCATCGCCGACGACGGTCGCGGCTATGATCCGAGCCGCGCGAGCCGTCACGAAGGGCATGGCCTGAGCAACATGCAAGCGCGGGCGCGCGCCTTGGGTGGCAAGCTCACTGTAGATAGCGCGCCAGGCCATGGCACTCGTGTGGAGGTCCAGGTGCCCCTCCATGCCGCCGGCGAGCGCCTGGCGTGACGCTTGTCACAAAGGATCAGGATAAATGACACTGGAATTAATGCCCGGTTTCATCTATACTTACACCATCGATATGGAACACAAATACGCGGCGGCCAGAAACCGAGATTTTTTTCCTTCCCCGCGCTTGGGGATGCAAGGCAAAAAAACGGTTTCTAAAAGCTATCTCTTCGAACAGGAACAACAGCAGTGATCAAGACAAAATTACTCATCATCGACGACCGCGAGAGCGTGCGCCAGGCCCTCGAAGCGCGCCTGGGCAAGGCTCCCGAAATCGAGCTAGTTGGCAGCACTGGATCGAGCCAGGAGGGGCTGAAGCTCGTGGGCGAGAAAAAACCCGACGTGGTATTGCTGGAGGTCAAGATAGCCGACGGCAGCGGGCTGGAAACCTGCCGGCAGATCGTCGCTGGCGGCGCCAGCGTGATCATCTTGACCTCTTACCTCGACGAAGCCGAGCGGCAAGCGGCTTTCGAGGCCGGGGCCTCCCGCTACGTGCTCAAAAACATCGACTCGGAGCGCCTGATCAAGGCCATCCAGGCTGTGCGATCTGACCAAAGGCGCGGGTAAACCGAGGTGGTCGTTCAGGGCCGGCTGGCAAATGGGCAAACTCTGACGGCCAAGCTGCAGCCCGGCGCGCTGAGCCTGGCCCTCGACCAGCAGACCGCGCTGGTCTACGATCGAGCCGGGCGGCTGTGGAGCGCGTTCCTAGAGGGGACGAGCTACCGGCGTGGCTACGACGGCCGCGTCTTGGCCAAGCGCCGCCTCGGCGGGCAGCGCCAGCGCACCTGGTTGAGCGATCAACAAGCCGAAGACGTGATCGCTCGCGCGGCCGCCTTGATGCGCCCCCTGGACGGCTGCGCCTGGGAGGCGCTGGCCGACACGCAGGCCGAGTTGGAAGCCATCATCGGCCGCGCGGCGCGCTTCAGCCCGTCCGCCAGCGCCGGGGACGCGGCCCGCTTCAAGGCCATCTATACCCCGCTGGGCATCTTGCCACCCGACCAATACCTGGCCCTCGTGCTGCAAGCCACCGAGGGCTGCCCGTTCAACACCTGCACTTTTTGCACCTTCTACCGTCAGATCCCCTTTCGCATCAAGTCGCCAGCCGAGTTCCGCACCCACGTGGACAGCGTCCTGACCTACCTCGGCCCGGCCAGGCCGCTGCGCAAAGGCATCTTCCTGGCTGCCGCTAACGCGTTGGCCGCGCCGCAGCGGCGACTGATTGAGCTGCTCGACGTGATGTACACCCGGCTCGAGGCCGATCCCTCCCAGCTTGGCTGGAGCGCTTTTCTGGACGGCTTTTCGGGCGCCAGGAAAGGGCACCAGGCATATGCCGAGTTGGTCGAGCGCGGCCTGCGGCGCGTCTACATCGGCCTGGAAAGCGGGCACGATCCGCTGCTCCGCTGCCTGAACAAGCCCGGCCTGGCCGCCGACGCGGTAGCCGCCGCGCAAGCCGTCAAGGCCGGCGGCGGCCAGGTGTGCCTAATTGTCCTGCTGGGCGCGGGGGGAGAACGCTATGCGGCCGGCCACGTCCGCGACACGGTCGAGGCGATCAACGCCGCCGGGCTGGGCGCAGGCGACATGGTATATTTTTCCGAGCTGGTCGAGCAGCCCGGCCAGCCTTATGGCGCGATCGCCGCCCGCGAGCAGATCACGGCCCTGACGCCGGGGCAAATCCGCGCCCAACGCCGCGACATCCAGACCGGGCTGCGCTTTGCCGGGTCCCCGCCCAAGATTTCCAGCTACGACATCGCCGAGTTTGTGTATTAGGGCGGTTGAAGAGACGCCAGATCAGCTCAGCGAGGGGACGATCGCGCGAAAGAGCGCCAGCAAGTCCAGGGCCAGCAGGCCAAGGTAGGGCAGGATCATGAACGCCTCGCGCCAGGCCCATCCACGTGGCAGTATGCGCGTCCACTGCTGCCAGCCCACGCTGAAGGCCAGGCCAAGCGGGATGAGGGCCGGGAACAGGTAACGCCCCTGATGCTGGACAAAGCCCAGATTATAATACAGGTACATCAAAAGCGTAAGTCCCACCCACGCCCCCAGCAGTTGGAAGCGCGCGTCGGCCAGGAGCTCCCTCCGGCGCGGCCAGGCTGCCCACAAACAGCCGGCCAAGGCCGCCACCGACAGCGCGCCCAGTGCCAGGTAGTAACGCGGCGACAGCGGAACCGTCATCCAGCCGAACTGGCCCCAAAAGCTTTGAAAGGTGAAGGTGAAAAGACGCTGCGCGAGGCTGGCCCAGCCATACTGCTCGATCCACCAGGTCGTCGTGGGCTGCCCGACCACCACGGCGTTATGCCGCACCAGGCCCATCACGTCAGGCCAGCCGTACACGCCAACGTTACGCAGCCACCAGGGAAGGGCGATGAGGAGGGCGGGGAGTAAGAGGGGAAGAGCGTGAAATGTGAAACGTGAAACGTGAAACGCGAGACGTGAGACGTCCCTCGACAAGCTCGGGATGATACGAGACGTGAAACGCGAGGGTGATGTAAGCTTACCTTGGGCTTGGCCAGAGACCTGCACGGTGTAGGAACGAAGCATGGCCCAGGCGACGAGCGGCAGGGCGATGTAAAACGAGAGCTTGGTGATCATCCCCAGCCCCAGCAGCACGCCAAGCAATACCCACCTCCGGCGAGATACAAAACCGAAACCTTGGGATTCGAGACGGACATTCGGTGCTTGGGGATCCCCCAGTTGACAATCAACACTTGACAATTGATAATTAACAATTAAATAGATCACCATCGCCAACAGCAGCTCGGCCAGGCTATCGTTGTTCACGCCGGCCATCATGGCCAGGTGCTGCGGCACAAAGGCGACAAAGGCAGCCGTGCCCAGGGCGAGCGACGGATGAGCGGGAAACATGCCGCGCACGATCAAAAAGGCCAGAATCAGCAGGGCAGCCCCCAGCAGCAGGGAAAAGAAACGCAGCGCCAGGAGCGAGCCACCAGTCGACCCATAGACCAGGGCCGCCAGACCGTAGTACGCTGGGGGCTGCCAGTCCTCGTACTCCAGCGGCTCGATGGACAGCTCGGGGGAAAACTTGCTCTCAAAGACTAACTGGCTCAAGTAAGCCTGGTCATAATCGCCCATCTCGATGACGGGGAGCTGAGCGGTGGTCGCCAGGGCACGGACATAGTTATAGTGGGCCGGCTCGTCCGGCACCTGCCAGGGGGGGGTGTAGATGGCGTACGAGGCGCCGACGAGCAGGTAGGCAGCCAGGATGAGACCAAGTCCCACAGATGGCCAGCGGAGTTTGTTTACACCCATCACGGCTCCGGCGAAGGCTTGGGGGCAGGCTGCCACGGACAGTGTTCCCCCGAAGCTGCGGCGAGGTCATGGCTCAGCGCGTATCCCCCTACCCAACCGCCCAACGAGTCGGCGTCATCGACGCGGACCAGGTAGCAATAGCAGCCCGTCTGCCCCGTTCCGCGCATCCACACGTGTTGCAAAATCTCGACGGGCGTGCCGTGCGGCTTACAGCCCACCGAGCTCTGGTATCTGTCCACGTGACTGGGCCGGTTCCAAAGGCACTCGCTGTCGTTGGACGTTCCCAGCGTGGTGATAAACGCATGGCCTGTCAGCGGAGGATAGGGGGGCATCGGCGTAGGGGGTGGTGCGCTCCGAGCAGGAGCAAGGGCTCCCCTCACGCCAAGCAGGACAAGCGCCGCTGACGATAGAGCAACGAGTAACAGACCTTGCTGCCTGGATGAAAGTCGTTGAAAGCTGCTCAACACGCCCTTCCTAAGAAACCGAGTTTTTTGCCCTGCATCCCCAAGCGAAGCGCGGGGAAGGAAAAAACTCGGTTTCTGGCAAAAACGGTGACAACTCGTCCTGAACTATCCAGCCACTCACGTTCCGCGTGCCTGGGACGCGCACGAGATACAAATAGCACCAAGATGATCCACGCTTGACCCAGGCCGAGGCGAGAATCTCCACCTCCAAGCCGGCACACACGGTATAGTCAAAGTCCCAATAATCCAGCTCGAGCGGAAAGCCCAGGTGCGATTTGGGTTTTAGCAGCGTACAGTCTTGGGCCTGAGGACTGATGTAAGCCAGGCCCGACAGCGGGGGATAGCCAGGCGTTGGTGGTGAGGATTGCTCGAAGGGAGTCCACTCGTCCAGGGCGGTCAAGACCCCGCTCATCATGCCCAAGCCTACCAAAGACACCAGGCAAGCCAACAGCCACAACGCTGCTACCCACCAGCCCAAGGTATTCACAAACGACTCGCGGCTTTGTTGGCTCATGGTTTCAAGTTTCAGGTTTAGGGTTTCAAGCTTGCCAGCCCTACGATAGGGTTTCGTAAAGCAGCTTTTCCCGCGACCCCGCTCGCGCAGAGCGCGGGACGGGGCCATACCTGCCGATGGTTCCTACAAGCTGCTCAGCTAGCAACCTGGCCCAGCTTGACCCGCTCCTCTTCGGCGACTTGCTCATCCAGCTTTTCAAACAGCGGCGTGATGGGGCCAAACTTTTGGCCGACCGGCAATTGGCTGGGCCTCCAGGCGCTCTCCACCGCGCTGTAGTCGTAACTCAAGGCCAGGTGCACACGCTCCGGCTCGGCGTACTCGCGCACAAACTGCTTGCCCAATAGATCAGTCGAATAACCGAGCATACGATGTAGTCGTTGGCTGCTGAACGGCAAGAAAGGCAGCAGCAGCAGCTTGATCGAGTCAATCGCCCGCAGCGCAATGTACAGCGTGGTGGCCGTGCGCGCCCGGTCGGTCTTGATCTGGAACCACGGCGCCTGCTCATCCAGGTATTTGTTCACATCACGCGCCAGCCCCATGATCTCGCCCAAGGCCTGCTTGAAGCGGCAAGCGCCGAGCAATTCGCCAACAGGCCGGAAGGACACGTCAACCTTGGCCAGCAGCTCGACATCAGCCTGGTCCATCAAGCCAGGGCTGGGGATAGCGCCCTCAAAATGCTTGTTGGTGAGACTCAACGTGCGGTTGACCAGGTTGCCCCAGGTCGCCACCAACTCATCGTTGTTGCGCCGGACAAAGTCGTCCCACTTGAACTCGGTATCGCGCTGCTCCGGCGCGTTGATAGTCAGGTAGTAACGCAGCGGGTCGGCATCGTAGCGCTGCAAATAGTCCGGCATCCACACCGCCCAGTTGCGGCTCTTGGAAAACTTGTCACCCTCCAGGTTCAAGAACTCGTTGGCCGGCACGTCGTAAGGCAAGACCAGCGTCTTGCTCTCGTCACCTTCGTACAGCCGCTCGATCCCCATCAACTGCGCCGGCCAGATCAGGCCGTGGAAGGGGATATTGTCCTTGCCGACGAAATAATACGTCCGCGCGTCCGGCGCGTACCACCAGTCCTTCCAGGCTTCAGGCGTACCGTTGTTGCGCGCCCATTCGATGGCGGCCGAAAAATAGCCGATCACGGCCTCGAACCACACGTACAGGCACTTGCCCTCGTAGCCTTCCAAAGGCAGCGGGATACCCCAGTCCAGGTCCCGCGTGATCGGGCGCGGCTGCAGGCCGCCCTTGATATAGTTGAGCACAAAATTCATCACGTTCGGGCGCCAGTGACCGCGGGTGCCCAGCCAGTCGATCAAGCGCTTGGAGAAGGCCGGCAAATCGAGAAAGAAATGCTCGGTTTCACGGATCACCGGCCGGCTGTCGTCCATGCGGCTGCGTGGATCGATCAGTTCCAGGGCATCCAGCAGGCTGCCGCATTGGTCGCACTGGTCGCCGCGCGCCCGGGTGTAGCCACACTTGGGGCAGGTGCCCTCCAGGTAGCGATCGGGCAGAAAACGGCTCGATTTCTCCGAGTACCACTGTCGCTGTGTCTGCGTAGACAGGTAGCCGCGCTCGCGCAAGGCGAGGAAGATATCCTGCGAGACCTTGTGATGATTCTCGGTATCGGTGTGCGTGAACAGATCGAAGGTGATGCCCAGTTGTTGCCACATGTCGAGGAAGCCGGCGTGATTGCGCTCAAACACCTCGCGCGGCGAGACGCCCTCCTCCTCCGCCGTGACCGTGATGGGCGTGCCGTGGCTGTCAGAGCCAGACACCATCAACACGCGCGCACCCTTCAAGCGCTGATAACGCGCAAAGATATCGGCCGGCAAATAAGCGCCAGCGATGTGGCCCAGATGCAGCGGGCCGTTGGCATAAGGCCAGGCGACGGCAACCAGGATGGTTTCACTCATGATGTTCTCCTCGGACAGACACACGGGTCTGCCCCTACCCAAGTGGGCAGACCCATGTGCCTGCCCACTAGATTGTACCACACGTCCGTTTAAAACAAAATCACCCGCGCGAGGCGGGCGGGCGCTTGGCAGGGGCGGTTCACGAACCGCCCCTACTTACAAATACTCTCGCAGCTCGCGCGAGCGGCGCGGATGGCGCAGCCGGCGCAGGGCCTTGCCCTCGATCTGGCGGATGCGCTCGCGCGTCAGGCCAAACTTTTGGCCGACCTCTTCCAGCGTGTAACTCTGGCCATTGATCAGTCCAAAGCGCATGCGCAGCACACGCGCCTCGCGCGGGCTGAGCGTATTGAGCACTTGTTCAACTTTTTCGCGCAAAAGATCATAATAAGCGTGTTGGGTGGGTGTGAGCGTCACATCATCTTCAATAAAACTGCCCAACTCGCTGTCCTCATCCTCGCCCACCGGTCTCTCCAGGCTGAGCGGCTGCCAGGACACCTTGAGCATCCATTGCACCTTGCGCGGCTCCACGTCGAGCGCGGCCGCGATCTCTTCCGGCGTCGGCTTGCGCCCGTGGCATTGCTCCAGGTCACGCGCCACCTTGTATAACCGGCGGATGCGATCGCTCATGTGCACCGGCACGCGAATCGTGCGTCCCTGATCAGCAATCGCGCGCGTGATCGTCTGGCGAATCCACCAGGTGGCATAGGTGGAAAAGCGATAGCCACGCTGGTGGTCAAACTTTTCCACGGCCTTCATCAAGCCCATGTTGCCCTCTTGAATCAGGTCCAGAAACGACACGCCACGCCCGATATACTTTTTGGCGATGCTGACCACCAGGCGAGTATTGGCCTTGATCAGGTGTTCGCGCGCCTGGCGGGCTTCCTCGAGCGTTTGCTCCAGTTGAAGTCGCCTGGCCGGGCCATGGCCGTTCTTGGACAACCAGCGTTTGGCGGAGCTGCCCTTTTCGACCAATTTGGCCAGGCGCACTTCTTCGTCAAGGCTGAGCAGCGGCACGCGAGACATCTCTTTGAGATACAGCCCCACCATATCATCGCTAGACGCCCCCTCCAGGTTCAACACCACGTCGCCGTCATAGTCCTCTTCCTCTTCCGCTTCGTCAGTGGGGAACTCGAACCCCAAGCCCTCGTCTTCCATCTCGGCCCGGCTCTCGTACACCTCGATCCCCGCTTCATGGAATTGAAAAAACATCTCGTCCAGCAGCTCTACCGATTCTTCTGCCTCTGGGACAAATTCGAGGACGTCATCAACCGTCAAAAAACCCTGAATTTCTGCTTTTTCAAACAGGTCATCCAGCCCCTGCTGCTTTCTCTTCATCGCTATTCCATTCATGATCTGTCCTCCTCAGGTCAAAAGCGACTTGAGTGCAGCCAGGCGCGGGTCAACAAACTCCTCAGAACAGCCACACTCACCCAGGTTCAGATTTGCTCCACACTGAGCACACAGTCCCCGGCAGTCGGGCCGGCACACAGCATGCGTGGGTGTCGAGAGCAGGATTTGCTCTCGCAGTGGCTGGCGAAGGTCAAGATAACCATCTTCGGTGACACCATAGACCAACATGGACTTGTTGCCGCTCACTGGGTACAGCAAAAACAGCTCTTCGAAATCAACCTGAATAGGCAATTGGGGGATTGTTTCTAAACAGCGGACACACTCGGCCTCGATGACAATGTCCAGGCGTCCCTGGACTAATAGACGGCGGTCGGTGCGGGTCAAGGTGAGCTTGCCGCGGATACTGCTGACAACGACATCATCCCCCAAGTTGGGATGATCTAGATCCAGCGGCAAAGCCATCCGCGCACCAACGGGGGCCTTTAGAAGGGAAGAAACGTTATAACGCATACCCTTATAGACCTAGCTTCAATGTGCCGCCATTGTATCACACTATGGGCATATCGTCAAGATTTTCTTGAATTTCGTTATTTCGTTGACGGAAATCGTATATTATTAGCCGCGAATCTGCGCCAATTTGCACGAATGATAAGGCTGAGTGTAAATTCGCGTGAATCCGTGGGAACTTGTGGTATAATCAAGCCCGGGAGGATGGTATGCGTTTACTCGTTGCAACACGGAACCCGGGCAAGGTTCGCGAATACGAACGCTTGCTAGATGGGTGCGGGTACGAAATCGTAGGGCTACAAAGCTACGGAGATCTTTCCGTTGAGGAAACAGGCTCGAGCTTTGAAGAAAATGCGCGCCTGAAAGCCACCCAATGCGCGCGGGTCACCGGCATGTTCACCTTGGCCGACGATTCGGGCCTGGAAGTCGATGCACTGAACGGTGAGCCTGGGGTGTACTCGGCCCGTTACGCTGGAGTTGGAGCCAGCGACGCGCAGCGAACGCAAAAGCTGCTGGCAGCCCTGAGCACCGTTCCGCCGGGCAAGCGCGGCGCCCGCTTCCGCTGCGTCATCGCCCTGGCCTGGCCTGACGGGCGCTGCGAGAGTTTTGAAGGCAAGTGCGAAGGAGAGATCGCCTTCGAAGCAAAAGGCAGCTTTGGATTTGGCTACGATCCAGTGTTTTACATGCCCGAACACGGCCAGACCATGGCCGAGCTGCCGGCAGAGTTCAAGAACCAGATCAGCCATCGGGCGCGGGCGATGGCTTTGGCACGGGTACGGCTACAAGAGCTGGTCACAGAGGCACAGAGAACACAGACGCTATAAGATTTTTGTTAGCGCGCCAAACCGATGGGACGGATATGTAGGGCAGGTTTCCATACCTGCCTCCGGACTGGTATAGGCCAATGTCCAGGTTGGCTACTCCAGCTCCGCCAGGTATCTTTCGGCCTCGATGGCCGCCATGCAGCCAAAGCCGGCCGAAACGATCGCCTGGCGGAACCACGCGTCGTGCACTTCGCCGGCGGCAAACACGCCGGGGATATTGGTATGCAGCCGCTCGTCGACGGCCAGGTAGCCTTCCTCATCCATATCCAACTGGCCCTTGAACAATTGGGTGTTGGGGATGTGGCCGATGTAGACGAACACGCCGTCGACTGTTTTCTCGCTTTCCTCGCCGGTCTTGACGTTCTTCAAGCGGACCGCCTGCACCCGGCCCTCGCCCTTGATCTCGGTCACGACCGTGTCCCAGATATAGCCGATTTTCTCGTTCTTCCTGGCGCGCTCCACCAGGGCGGGGCCGGCACGCAGTTGGTCACGGCGATGGACGATCTCGACCTGGGCGGCAAACTTGGTCAAAAACAGGCTTTCTTGCAGCGCGCTATCGCCGCCGCCAACGACGAGGATGTGTTTGCCCTGGAAGAAGAAGGCGTCGCACGTGGCGCAATAGGACACCCCTCGTCCTGTCAACGCCGCCTCGCCGGGGACGCCCAGCTTGCGTGAGATGGCGCCGGTGGTCACGATCACGGTTTGTGTCTCGTATTCGCCCGCGCGTGTTTTGAGCCTGATCGGCTTGCTGCTCAGATCGACCTCGACCACCTCGTCCATCTCGAGGCGCGCGCCAAAACGCTCGGCCTGCTTCTTCACGGCTGCGGCAAGCTCTGGGCCGGCAATACCATCTGGGAAACCGGGGTAATTCTCGACCTCGGTGGTCGTGGCGACCTGCCCTCCCAGGTAATTGCCGGTAAAGACCAACGGGGCCAGCTTGGCCCGCGCGGTGTAGATCGCGGCCGTCAGCCCGGCCGGTCCAGAACCGATGATGATGACGTTTTCCATACTACCCCCTATCAGGTTTAAGGTCTCGCGTTTCACGCCCTTATTTTACCCGATTCTACGTTATAAGCAAGTATGGTATAATCCGATCTAGGAGGGAAAATCATGTTCAATCTATTGCGACGACACGAGCAAGAAGAACAAGTCAAAATCGAAGGCCGTCTACCACCCGGGCAAGCGTTGACGCAGAAATTTCCCGTGCTGCATTATGGGCCGGTGCCGCACTTTAACCCGGCCACGTGGGATTTCCGCATTTTCGGCCTGGTCGAAGAGGAAAAGCGGTGGACGTGGGAAGAATTCAAGCAGTTGCCGCGCCGCAAGATCGACATGGACGTCCACTGCGTCACGCGCTGGAGCAAGTTCGACACCACGTGGGAAGGCGTGCACGTGCGCGACCTGGTCGAGCAGGGTATCATTAGCATCAAGCCTGAAGCCCAATACATTCTTCAGCATGCCGAGTATGGTTTCACAGCTAACATACCACTGGACGTTATCCTGGCCGACACCTTCTTGTTGGCCACTCACTTTAACGGCCAGCCGCTAGAGCCGAGCCACGGCTACCCGCTGCGCGGCGTCATCGGGGCCGTTCCCAGCCAGCAGGCCGAGACGGATCTCTACCTGTGGAAGGGTGCCAAGTGGCTGCGCGGGCTGGAATTCCGGGCCACCGACGTGCCCGGTTTTTGGGAGCAGGCCGGCTACAGTATGACGGCCAACATCTGGCGCGAAGAGCGCTTCAGGTAAAGGGCCTCTGCAGGCCAGAGGCGAAGCGGCGCGACACTGCGCCGCTTTTTCCTAGCGCGGCACGCTTCGCGCCGCAACCAAAGATTTTACCGCCGAGAGCGCCGAGAACGCAGAGTGTTTAAAAATCTTCTCGGCG
>JAFGFO010000283.1 GCA_016931085.1 Thermoflexales bacterium | reverse complement strand
GCCACCGCCCGTGCCATGATCGAGGCGCTGCGCCAGGCATGGCACGAGACGCCATCCGCTGGCGTGCTGGCCGTTCCGGCTACCCCCGCCCCTTCCACCCCAGCTCCGCCTCCCCCCCCACCCCAGGCGACCCAACCGGCCGCTACGCGGGGGCCGGCCCCGATCAGCCGAATGCCCTCGGCGCCAGTTCAAACGGCGCCAGGCGGGACGACACCGCGATCGCTGCTCTCCCAACCCAAGTGGGCCTTGTTAGCCGGAGGGGCGTTGGTCATTTTGATCCTAGGCTCGATTGCCAGGCTGGCAATCAGCCGCAGTGGGCCATTTGCCGTGGCGGCCATCACGCCGAGCGCCACAGCCGTGCAGGCGACAAGCGCCGTGCCCAGTGAGCCGAGTGCAACCGCAACCATTCCCCCGACTCCCTCGCCCACGCCCACAGCGACGCGCGGGGCGCCGACAGAAACGCCGAAAACGCCGGCAAGCGCCACGCCTACCCAGGCAGGCGCGCCCGCCCCGGAAAGCACATCGACGCCGGCCTTCACGCCCTCGCCCACGGCGGCACCGAGCAGCACACCCTCGCCCACGGCGACGCCAAGCAGCACACCCTCGCCCACGGCGACGCCAAGCAGCACACCCTCACCCACGGCGACCTTTACTCCCACGGCGACGCCGAGCGGCACCCCGTCGCCTACGGCGTCGCCCACGCCAACCCTGGCCGCCGGGCAGGCGTTCGAGCGAGCTGCGGACGGCATGGTGATGCGCTTTGTGCCAGGCGGATCCTCCCTGATGGGATCGAGTGATCCGGAGGTGACTGAGCGCGAAAAACCCCAGTTCGAGGTCCAGCTCGCGCCTTTCTGGATCGACCAGGCAGAGGTGAGCAACGCTCAATACCGGCTGTGTGTGGAGGCTGCGGCCTGCTCGGCGCCCGTGATCCGCACGGCTTTCGACGATCCGGCCAAGGCCAATCACCCGGTAGCCTATGTCAATTGGGAGGAAGCCAGCGCCTACTGCACCTGGCTGGCTGCCCAAAGCGGCTGGGACGTTCACCTGCCGAGCGAGGCTCAATGGGAAAAGGCAGCCGCCTGGGATCCGGCTACGCAAAGCAAGCGGCGCTATCCCTGGGGTGACACACCGCCGGATCGAACGCTACTCAACTATAATCTCAGCAACCTGAACCGCACAACGCCTGTAGGCAGCTACCCTGAGGGGAGCAGTCCCTACGGCGTGCAAGATTGTGCCGGCAACGTCTGGGAATGGGTAGCAGATTGGTACGACAAAGATTACTATCGAAATATAAAGCCGCCTGCGCTCGACCCCACCGGTCCCGACAAAGGCAAAGAACGCGTCACGCGCGGAGGCTCGTATGGTTACGGTGCCGCCGAAAGCCGCGCCACCTTCCGCAATTTCGCCAACCCCGACAAAGCGAGGGGAAGCGACCTGGGCTTTCGGTGTGCTGTGAGCGGCGAATGGTTGCCGTGAGGGACCATTCGTGTCATTCGTGATTTATTTTCGAGACAGCAAGATGACGCCAAACTCGAAACTCGAAACTCGAAACTCCCCCCTCGACCAATCGCGCCAGGCCACACTGGCTGCTCTTACCCGCGTCGACACCAGCACGCTTCTGCAATTGTCGCAGCTCACCCTGCCGGAAATCCAGGGGATCCAGCAAGAGATCGCCCAGGTCTTGCCGGCCGGCAATTTGCCCGCCCTGGTTTTGAGCGGCCTGGCCAAGCTCAAAGGGCGCGTGGTAGGCGCCAAACAGGTCAAGCAGGACCTGGCAGCGTTGGCGCGCGGCGTCGAGCACCTGGTGGCCCAGGGAATTTACGGTCTCTTTGCGGGACCGGCCATCATCCTCCACGTCTATCAAAAACTCTTGGAACTGGCCGGCCAAGATCCCGCCAGCGCTTTTCCCCAGGGCACGTGGCAGTTCTATCTTCAATTTGGCTTGCGCGAAGACGCCGCCCGCCACACGTGTGAGACGATCGGCTTTCACCAAAGCCTGCCTTCCTGTGACTTGCAACGTGCGACGTGCAATCTGCAAGCCGCCGCAGCCTGGGTCTGCGCTGCATTGGAGCTGCTTTACCGCTACGACGACTTGCTGGCAGCCGATTGGGCAGAGCACGTGATGCTGTGGTCGTTGGGAAAAGAAGTTGGCTGGCAAAGCGAGTTGGATGCGCCGCCAGTTTGTGCCAGGCTGGTGGAAAAATGGAACGGACTGCGTCCTTACCACCGCCCACCCGACGGGTCAGATTACATCGCTCACCGTGAAGCCAGCTTTCAGCGTTTCCTGCAGGCGGCGCTTGCGGATTTGCCGCCCGAGGCGCGGGAGCGCGTTCACCGGCATTACCAGGCTCGCCTGGCCGAGGAATTACCCGCTTATCAGGAGCAAATGACGGTCTTGGCCGTGCTGCAGCCGGAGCGCTACCAGGAGCAGAAAGAACTCCTCCCCCTATGGCAGGTAGCCGTGGCGTTTATCTGGCAGGGGCGCAGCTATCTGCTGCCAGCCTGTCAACGAGATGAGCTAGGCAGCCCACTGTGCTTCCGGCAAGATGCATCACCGCTGGCTCTATACGCACTGCCAGACGGCCAGTTGTGCGACGCCGCTCACCAAGCTGTTCGGGCGGACCGGTGTGGACGGGTCTGGTATGCCGAAAGCAGCCGGCTGCTGGGACGCTTGCGCCCCCCGGCCCCACAGGCTGTCATCGATTGGCTGGCGGCGATCTTTTCCACGGGCGGCATTTCAAATGGGGACGAGCAGACAGACACGCTCAATTTGGATTTGCTGCTGGCGGCCAGCCCGCGTGCCATGCAGGGGCAACTACGCGAAAAACTGCCCCCATCCACACAAGCCGAGTTGGCTGCCTTGCGCCGTGCGCCGATCGTGCTCAACTGGGACCTGGCTCGCCATGATAGGCCCCTGGCCTGCATCCGCCGCCGGCAGCGGGGCATTGGCGACCACGCCCTGACCATCTTTCGCACCGAGTCAAGTTTTGTCTTTGACCAATCGCACATCTTTTTCGACGGCGTGTGGGGGATGGCGGTGGCTGAGATCCTGACAAACAGCGCATTCCACACTTACCGCCGGCTGGAGACACCCGCCTCTAGCCCGAAAAGGCAAAGCCCCCTGGCGCCCTTGGCCTTGGGCAGCACGTCTGAAGTAGAAAAGCTGGCCCTGCCCTACCTGGCCGGCGGCGAAGCGGCGGCCGAATCGGACGGCATAGACATGCACAAGCTGGCTCGTCTGCGCCAATGGCTCCAGCAGAGAGGCGTCCGGCTAACCATCAACGATCTGCTCCTGCTCTACCGCTCCTTTCACGCCGGCCAGTACCAGCCTTCCCCGCCGATTCGCCAGGCGTTGAAGGGACTGGAGCCGGCCTTGCGCCAATTCATTGAGGAAACACTGGCAAACTTGCGCGAAACGAATCCCGCTCTGCTGATCCCGATGGATGCCAGCAACGTCTCGCCCCGCGAGCGCATCTTTCCGACCACCTTTCGCAACCCGCTGACCGAGATAGGCGACAAGTTCGCGTGCACCCAGGAAGCCTATCTTGCCCAGCGCGCCTGGCCGGCCTTCGACCAGGCCCGGCGGGAGCTTTTGGCTTACCTGAAAGCCTTTGGAGAATTGTTGGACGCCTACAAAGCTGTCACGATGCGGGGCGAAAGCTTTAGCACGGCCACCATCCGCTTGATGGCACACCTGCCGGCGTCTATGCAGCACGCCCTCGATCAGATCCCGCAGCGCATCGGTGTCTTGAACGAAATCATCAAGGGAAACGAGGTTTTTTCCAACGTGGGGCGGGTTGCGCCCGGCAGCTCGCTTGCCCGTTTCAGCAGCGCCAAAGACGATGGCCAGGCCAAGTGGCTGGTATGGGGTGTCCTCACCGACGAGCAGGGCCAGATGCATATCAGCCTGCGCGACTTTCGCCCGTTCGTCCCCCGGCTGCTGGCGGCGGGAGAGGCTGAAATGGCCGGCAGGCTGGCCCAGGATTATCTCGACAGTTACGTCAAGGGTTTCAATCGCTTTGTGAACGAGTTGGCCAAAATCGTGACGCTCCAACATGCTCTAGACCCTAAAGGTCTTGCCTAGCAGGCTGTCGGAGAGAGTGTCGTAGGGCAGGGTTCCATACCTGCCGCAAGCCTGGCGGCTATGGAAAGCCGCCCTACAAAATCGTCTCTCCGACAAGCTCCTAGCACCTCCAAAAAGCGCTCCGCGGCGAAGCGGAGGAGGCAAAGACCTTTAGGGGACGCGCGGCGTGTGGCGCAAATACGCGGTTTGTGATACAATAGATAACAGTTGATTCACTTCGGCGCTATAGAGCGTGGGAGATGTAACCAAACGAGTAAGAGGGAAAGCAGCATGGAGCCTGAGGTACATAGTGTGGAAATCCACATTCCAAGTGAATATGGCTACGAGAAAGTAGCCATGGCCTCTGCTGCTGCCGTCGCCAAGCGCATGGGCTTTTCGCCAGATCGCATCGACGATCTCAAAACTGCTGTGGCTGAAGCTTGCCTGAACGCACTTGAACACGGCAACGAGTTGGATGTCAGTACCAAAGTGATGATCGTGATGACGGCCCAAGAGAGCGGCCTGGAGGTCCACGTCACCGACGCCGGCAAACAACCGATGCCAAACACACTTCCACAGCCCAGCGACCAGCCAGGCGAGCGGCATCGCGGCATTTTTATCATCAAGCATTTGATGGACGAGGTCGAGTTTAGCTCGATGCCGACCGGCGGCAACCAAATTCGCATGGTTATTCATATGAATAAACCGTCATCATGATTCAAGCTTATGTGACTCGCTCAAGTGGCACACAAGCCAAGCTGAACCAGCCCAAATTATCATCAGCGGCCACTTGATGAAAAGGAGTGCTATGAACGAAGAACTCAAAACCACAATCCGGCAGAGCAACGGTCTGGCGATCATTCAATTTATCGGCGACGTGACGACCTTTGCCGAAGACGTCGTCCAAGGCGCTTACCAGGAGGCCAGCCGGGGCGGTGGTCATCACATCGGCCTGGATTTCACCGCGTGTGAGTACATCAACAGCGCCGGCATAGCCGTCATTATTGGGGTGGTTACCGAGGCGCGCCGCAAAGGGCAACTGGTCTATGCTTTTGGGTTGAGTAACCACTACCACAAACTTTTCCGTATGGTGGGATTGATCGATTACATGCAGGTTTGCACGACTGAAGCGGAGGCGCTGAATCACGTCTCTCAAACTGCTTGAATCCTCCACTCAAGCTGGCAGGATAAACCGAGCAGCCTGCGTGCTCGCCGCTAGTGGCGGCAACTGCGCAGGCTGCATTTAGTGTAAAAAAGGATAGGTTATGAGCAAGCCGTTTAACTATGGTGGACAAGCTGTCATGGAAGGCGTCATGATGCGGGGTAGCCAGACTATGGCGGTGGCAGTCCGCGATCCACACGGACAAATCGTCATGCACACCGAGGCGCTCAACGAGGCGCTCTATCGCGGTCCTTTGGGACGGCTGCCGTTTGTGCGCGGCCTGACCATGTTGTGGGACGCCTTGGGCCTGGGCATTCGCGGCTTGATGTTTTCGGCCAATGTGGCCGTTGGAGAAGACGAAGACGTGTCGTTCGAGGGGCCACTGATGTGGGGCACAGTGATCGCGTCGTTGGCCTTGGGAGTCGGCCTGTTTTTCCTCTTGCCCAAACTGGCGGCTGCCCTTTTCGAGCGCCTGTTTCACTCGAGCCTGGCAGGCTTGCTGGTCGAGGGCGTCGTGCGCTTGCTGCTGTTCGTCGGTTACGTGTGGCTGATCGGCCACATGCCAGACATCCGGCGGGTGTTTGCCTATCACGGCGCGGAGCACAAGACGATCAATGCCTACGAGGCCGGCGCGCCGATGACGGTCGAGGGCGTGCGCCCCTTTGGCACCGCTCACGCCCGCTGTGGCACAGCCTTCCTGCTGACGCTGGTGATCTTGTCTATCCTGGTCTTTGCACCCCTGGCTCGTCTGCCGCTGGGCTGGGGATTGGCGGCGCGCGTGATGCTGATCCCAGTCTTGGCCATGCTGGCCTACGAAGTGCTCCGCTTTAGCTCCAAGCATATCCACTGGGCCTGGGTGAAGGTCATGGTGGCGCCCAACCTGGCCTTGCAGCGTCTGACAACGCGCGAGCCAGACGATAGCATGATCGAAGTCGCCATCGCGGCTCTCAAGCGAGTGCTGGACGACGAGGGGGTTCGAAGCGAATCCTTGAGGATTCGAAGCGAACCCTAGGAGCCTGTCGGAGAGAGCGTTTTGTAGGGCGGCTTTCCATAGCCGCCGCACCTGTGGCAGGTATGGAAACCTGCCCTACGGG
>JAFGFO010000282.1 GCA_016931085.1 Thermoflexales bacterium | reverse complement strand
GGCATAAAATTAGTGAAAATTAGCGAAAATTAGCGGATGAAAATCCGGCATGGTAGCTTGACATAGTAAGTTTTGCTCTATTGCCTTTTTGTGCTAGACTGGTCAGGCAATTGGATTGTAGCTTGGAGGGGATTTTTGTCAAGGGCTACAGCTAGCCAGTTCGTTCAGAATTATCCGATTTTCCCGAGGGTAGACCGACTTGACAGATTTTTATTTTGATGATATATATATCATATATAGTTTATATATAACTTGTCCAGCCCTTTCCTGGCGGAATACGAAACACACTTCAAAGAAGCGAGTCGATGAGCAAGACCTGCCGGCCGAGGCCAGGGCGTAAGATCGCCCTGCTAAAAGCTCCGGGCAGTTTCGGTTTAAACGTGGGAGAAAAGGAGAAAGAAATCAAGTTCTTGAACAAGTACGTGCGCAAGTTTCACCGCTGGCTGGCGTTGCCATTCGTGATCTTGGTTTTGACGATGCTGCTGACGCGCAATACGCCGGCTGGCCTGGTCGCGCAGCGAGCGCAGCAGGTTCTCCTGCTGGCCATGGCGCTCACCGGGCTGTATCTGTTTATCTTGCCGTGGTGGGTCAAATGGCGCAAACGCGATAGGAGAAGCCAATGAACATTCACGTTGTCGGGGCATCCCGATCACATTGCCATCGGGCAGTGCGCGACAGAAGCGTTCCATCGCGCGCAAGTCATGGATGCGCTGTACAACATCGCCGTGCCGCGCAGCTTGGCGGAGCGATTGGGCATGATGTCGGTTCGAGCTATGCCAGAGCGGCAAACGCGATTTCTTCCAGGAGTTGGTGAGATATCATGCCGCTGTTTGACCATTTTGATTTTCTGGCCCCCTTATATGAAGCCTTTATCCGGCCCCAAGACCCTCAGCAACTTGTGGCTTTGGCCGGCCTGCCGGCCGAGGGCGCGTTACTGGATGCCGGCGGCGGTACCGGGCGGGTGGCGCAGTTCCTGCGCGCCATGGCCGCCCCGCTGGTGGTGGCCGATTCTTCCTGCGAGATGCTGAAAGAAGCCCGCCGGAAGAATGGCCTGCGCCCGGTCTGCTCCTGTACCGAAACGCTGCCCTTTCCGGATTCATCCTTCGCCCGCATCCTGATGGTCGATGCCCTGCATCACGTGCACGACCAGAGGCAAACGGCGCGGGAACTCTGGCGGGTCCTCCAACCTGGCGGGCGGCTGGTGATTGAGGAGCCAGACGTGCGTACCTTGAGCATCCAATTGCTGGCGTTGGCTGAAAAGCTGGCCCTGATGCGTAGTCATTTCTTTACGCCGGCCCAGGTTGCAAGTCTATTCTCGTATCCCAACGCCCGCGTGAATGTCGAGGCGAGACATCTAAGCGCCTGGATCATTGTGGAAAAAAGCCCCTGGTTGACTCCGGATCGGAGAAACAAGTCGTAGCCAAAAAGGAACGAGCATGAAATCCAGTACACATCGCGGTGTTTTGTGAAACCCTACGCTCGTTAGGCCGTCCTGGGTTGTTGCTATTGGCGGCGATCGTTTTGACTGCTACCTACCGACTAGGACAAATCGCTGCGCTTATCAGTTCACCGCAAACGTTCCGCTCTACATCGATTTTTCACAAGCCCTTCACGAGATATTCACGGTATTCTGTTAAACTATATCAAGCACAGCCATCTGGCTCACGCTGGAATCAATGACATCGACCGTTGCGATGTATAACGTGAATAGAGGGAGGATCCTGTGAAGAAAAGAAAACGACGAAAAACTTGGCCGATCGTCACCACCGTTGTTGCCTTGATTGTGCTTATCGGGGGTGGGTATTGGTACTATGCCAAGACCGCAACACAAAGCACAGATGCAAAAGAACCTGCGTTACAGACAACGACGGTGCGCAAGGGAGATATCGTCATCACAGCGGTGGGCAGCGGCAACCTGGTGCCAACTACGGAGCTTGACTTGGGCTTCCGCACCAGTGGCACGTTGCTTGAATTAGCCGTGCAAGTGGGTGAGTACGTGCAAGCCGGGCAACTCTTGGCCCGCCTGGACAATGCCAGCGCTCACATCCAGTTAGCCCAGGCGGAATTGAACCTGGAGCAGGTTAAAGCCAAACTGGAAACGTCACACCGCACTATGACACAAACCATGGAGATAGCGCAAAGCAATCTCGAGGCAGCCCAAGCTGCTTACGATGCGCTCGTACAGGCCTCGACCCATACAAGCGACCGGCTGACCTCTGCTCGCGTCAATCTGGCGCAGGCCCAAACCCAACTGAGCGATGCCCAGGCAGCTTACGATGTAGCCTGGGATCCCGCCCGAGACTGGGAACTTGGCAGTGGCCCCCAGTTGGCCAACGCTCTGGATAGAGAGCGGGAAAGCACTCTACGAGCCTTGAAGAAAGCACAGGATGACGTGCAAGTCGCGCGGGCCAACTATAACCTGGTCGTGCTCGGCTTGGACGACGACGATGCGCTCAAGGCGGCCTGGACCAAGGTGCTGGTCGCTCAGCAAGCCCTGGAAGATGCCCGATCTGGCGCGGATTCGCAGGCAGCCGAATGGGCCGTGCGGCAGGCAGAGCTTTCGCTGGAATCGGCGCAGTTGGCGATGGACAACACACGCTTGCTTGCGCCGGCAGCCGGCACAGTTGTGGCGGTGGTCGCCGGAGAGGGCGAAGCTGTTGGCGCCGGTCCCATCCTCACCCTGGCAGATTTGGGCACACCACTCGTGCGTTTTTATCTGGAGGAAAGCGACCTGGGTAAAGCAGCGGTAGGCCACAAGGTAACAGTTGTTTTCGACGCCTACCCAGGCCGGGAATTCACCGGCTCGCTCGTCCGCGTGGACCCCGTGTTGGTGACCGTAGGCGGTACGCCAGCTGTACAAGCCTGGGCTGCGCTGGACGAAAGCGAGAACGATCAAACTCTACCCGCCGGATTGACCGCTGAGGTCGAAATTACTGCCGGAGAAGCCTACAAAACGCTCCTGGTGCCAGTGCAGGCGTTGCGAGAATTGGAGTCTGGGCAATACGCTGTTTTTGTCGTTGCCGAGAATGGGCAGTTGAAACTGCGCCCGGTAGAGATAGGGCTGCGAGATTTCGCCAACGCTCAAGTTCTGTCTGGGTTGGAACAAGGCGAGCTTATCAGCACCGGCACGGTGGAAACAAAATAAGGGCGCTGTCCAGAGAGGAGCAAACTATGGCGGACAATTTGATCCAAATCACCGGCCTGAAGAAAATTTACGGCGAGGGCGAGATTGCCGTACACGCGCTGGACGGGGTGAATTTGGGCATCGAGCAAGGCGAGTTTGCCGCCATTATGGGAACATCTGGCTCCGGCAAATCTACCTTGATGAACATCCTGGGTTGTCTCGACCGTCCCACGCACGGCAGTTACATTCTCGATGGCGAGGACGTAAGCGAGTTGAGCAAGGAAGACCTGGCCGAGATTCGCAACCGCAAAATCGGCTTTGTTTTCCAATCCTTCAACTTGCTGCCGCGTCTCTCAGCGCTCAAGAACGTGATGCTGCCCATGATGTACCGGCTAGAGGATCGGCTGGACATAGAAGAACGTGAGGAGCGCGCCATTGCAGCCTTGGAATCGGTAGGCTTGGGCGAGCGCTTGTACCACCTGCCCGCCGAGCTGTCCGGCGGACAGCAACAGCGCGTTGCCATCGCGCGGGCGTTAGTCAATCAACCCGCGCTCATTTTGGCCGACGAACCCACCGGCAATCTCGACACCCACTCCAGTGAGGATATCATGGCGATCATTCACACGCTGCACGCACAGGGTGTCACTATCTTGATGGTAACCCACGAGCCGAACCTGGCCGCCCACGCCGAACGTATCATTTGCCTGCGCGACGGGCAAGTCATTTCCGATGGGCACCCCGGCACGGGTGAGTGTTTGGGACAAGGAGGAACAGCATGACTCTATTTGAAACTATGGAAATTGCTTGGGAAGGACTGACTCTCAACAAAGTGCGCTCTTTCCTCACTACCCTGGGCGTTATCATCGGCGTGGCGTCCGTCATTATGATGTTGGCCGTCAGTGCCGGGGCCGAAGCTGCCATCGCCGAACAGATCAACTCGCTGGGGGCCGATCTCATCATTGTCGGGCCACTGCGCGGGACGCCGGGCGCGGCTAAGAGCTTTGTTTACGAAGACGCTCAAGCTATTGCCGAAAATGTGCGCGGCATCATTGGCGTATCGGCCGAGCAATTCAGCACCCAGGATGTCAAGGGTGGCAGCGGAGCCTTGGAGGCCATTTCCATCTTGGGCGTCACCACCGACTTTCCCCAAGTACGCGATTATGAACTATTCAGCGGGCAATTCTTTACTGCGGATGACAACGAGCGCAAGACCAAAGTAGCCGTGCTGGGCTATGGCATTGCGCGCGATTTGTTCGGGACACAAGATCCCTTTGGACAGCCAATCACCATTGGATCAACGCGCTTTACGGTTATCGGCGTGATGGAGCAAAAAGGCTTCATCGGGGACGTGGATTACGACGGGCGCATCTATATCCCTATCGCCGTCGTCTTTCAAAAGTTCACTACCATGGCCGTGGGCAGCAACCGCGTCCGCACAGTGTATGTCAAGGCCGAGAGTCGCGAAAAAATGGACAGCGTCATTGCGCAAATCACGGCTGTGCTGGCCGAGCGCCACGACGTTGATCCCGCCCGGCCCGACTTTAGCGTGGAAACGCAGCAGGATATTATCGCTACCCAAGAAGCGACGACGGAAACCTTTCGCGACTTGCTGGCCTGGGTTGCCGGCGTCTCGTTGATGGTAGGCGGCATCGGAATTATGAACATTATGTTGGTCAGCGTGACTGAGCGGACCCGGGAAATCGGTTTGCGGCAGTCCCTAGGCGCTCGCCCCCAAGATGTGCGCTTGCAATTCTTGCTGGAAGCGGTCATCTTGAGCCTGGCGGGTGGGCTGGTGGGCGTACTGGTCGGGATTGGCGGGACGTATCTCTTTGGCGAACTGGGCACAATGCGCACAGAACTGGTGCCGGCTTCCATTCCCTTAGCCTTTGGCGCAGCGGCGGCAGTGGGCATTTTCTTTGGGTATTATCCCGCCACCCAGGCCGCGCAATTGGATCCCATTGTGGCGCTGCGGCGAGATTAAAAGTTATAGACAGAGACAGAGGTGATAAAATGAAACTATTCAAGAGCTTGGGCTTGATGATCGTCTTTATGCTAGTCGCCAGCGGATGTGGTAGTGTAACGTCCTCTACCTCACAACCCGCGGCGACAGTGGAAAAGCAAGACACACAAGACAACACGTTGGCTCTCACAGACATCCTCACCGACGAATACGAGGATGCCCTTAGCCCGCGGAATCAACTTGCGCTGGGCACGTTGCGCCTGGAGGGCAGCCCTCATGCCGTCACGCCAGAGCAAGCCCATGAATTGCTTTTGTATTGGCAAGCTTTTAAGGCACTGAGCGCAGATTCTACGTCGGCCACCGAAGAGACAACTGCTGTGCAGACACAAATCCTGGAAACGCTGACGCCCAACCAAATCGCTGCCATCAAGGCCATGCAGTTGACCAACGCTGCTCTCAACGATTTCTACATCGAGCAAGGCGTAGAGATATCCACCCCTGCTCCGGGATCCACGCCGGCGTCTGGTGTACGAGGCAAGGATATGACCCAGGCAGAGCGTGAGGCGCTGCGTGCTACCGCCGAGGCATTAGGCACGCCAATGGCAAGCGGTGGGGGCAGCGGTGGCGAAGGCAGTGGTGCAGAGCGAAGGGACATCCTGCTAGATGCGGTCATCGCGCTGCTCAGCCAGCGTGCAAGCGAGTAATCATTCTCGAACGCGTATTTATAAGCGAGGCTACACCGCCTAGCGAAAGCGCCGCGCCGGTCAACAACAATTGCCGATCCCAAGCATAGACCCAGTTGGCCCCGTCAAACGCGTGCGAGTTGCCAACCCACAGCGGAACGGTGAGCACAGCCAGTCCCATCACAATCGAAGCGATTCCACTGGGCGTTTGCCATCCGCCGCCACTGTCCGCCGGATTGACCATACCCGCTGCCTGCCAGACGCCCGGCAATCGCAAGAGCAAAAACACGATCAATGTGAGGCCGCCGACATAGAGGCGCAGATCGGTCGGCATGGACTTGCCGCGCAGCGAGCGCGAGGCCGCCATCTGGACGATGGCCAATGCGATGCCGACGATCAAAATAATCAGCGCCGTCCTATACGAATTCTTGTGTGCGCGCGCGAGTGAGAAAGTTGACCACGCGCCCGCCAGTCCCACGCCGACGACGGCAAACACCAGGACTTGGTATAGCCACTGCAATGGGATGAGCGCCTTCATCGAGTCGTACTTTTCCGGTGTGAAGGCGGCGCAATAGGTGCCCGCTCCGCCGACCACGTTCACGATGGCCGTCAGTGCCACCAAGACAATAGCGATAATACGCACGACTTTCATAGCGCGGCCTCCTGCCGCAACCAAAACTCTTTCGCCGCCGAGAGCGCCGAGGCCGCCGAGAAGAATTTTAAAAACTCTGCGCTCTCTGCGTGCTCTGCGCGCAAGCGAAAATCTTCGCGAT
>JAFGFO010000281.1 GCA_016931085.1 Thermoflexales bacterium | reverse complement strand
GGGTGCAGCTTGAGCTCGGCTGTCTCGCCCGGCTGCAATGGCCAGACTTCCAGCGAGCCTTGTTTCACTTCCAACTGGCCCAGCGATGACACTTCGACGGTCATGATTTTTTTGCCGGGGCGTGACCGGCCAACGATAGGCGCGATCACGGTGGCCAGCTTGATCAGGCCACTGCTGCCGGGCACTGACTCGGCCTCAGGGATGGCCGGCGCTGTGCCGAGCGCCTGGACGGCCGCCAAAGGTTGAGCCATCGCGGCTGCTCCCAAGGCGGGCATCAAGCCGTAGACGTCCAACAGCAGGGTGCTCACACCGATCGGCTCCAATGCGTCGAGCAAGATCAAGGCGGCCTGACCGGCGCGCGGCGCGTGCCCCAGCGCGCTGCCGCCGCCGATGATAGGCTCAAAGTAGGGCAGTGTGCCTGGATAGGGGCTGGACAGACTGGGCGGCCACGTGGGCTGGGCAGAGGCCAGGCACAGGCGCAGGGCTTGCCGGGCGATCGCTTGCTCGATCAGCATCTCTTGCGATTCGAAGGGCAAGCTGGCTGGGTACAACGTTCGCTGGATCGCTATCGCTTCAAGCTCGCCAGGGCTTATCTCAAACGGCAGCCACTGGCTAATCGCCTCCGCGCCGCAGGCTTTAAACACCTCATAAGCACTATAGGCTGGGCCTAGGTCCGTGCGGATCGTGAGCGCCAATTGTCCCCCGCGCGCGGCTGCAATCGTGGTGCTGGAGCCCCCGACGTCAACGGCTAATACGCCCTTCTGAGAGTTGCCCATGCTCAGGTATTGCACGACGTTGCCTAGCGCGCGGGCAGTTGGCAGAGTGGGTAGCGTCGTCCACTGCTCGACTGCGCCATAGCCGGCTAACTTGCTGATCTTTTCGACCTGGTAGAGCGTCTCTAACTCAATCTGGGCCGGGGTGATGCTCTCAAAGTCAACGCTGGGATAAACATTGTCGACCACGCGCAGTTCGGCTTCTGTGCCGACGGCCTCGGTGACCTTGGAACGCACACTGGCATTGCCGGCAAAAATGATCTTGGGTTTAGGCTCCTGGCTCAAGGAGGCCGCCAACGCGGCGGACTCCATCAACTCCAAAACGGGTTTCTCAGCGCCCCCATCCGTCCCGCCGGCGACGCAAATCACGTCTGGATGGGCGTGGAATATTTGCCGTACCCGATCCTCTTCAGTTTGGTAAACGGCGTGCCCGTCAGCGCTGCCGGCCCGTGAAATGACGCCGATGATCTCGGCATAGACCCCCGACGCGGCTCGCTGCAAGTTGGCGATGCTCAATTCGGGCGACAAGCCCACCAGAACGGTTTGCAAAGGGTGCGCGGCGCTTGTCGTCAACACGCACGCGTCGACGCCTCGCCCGTCTGCTCTTTCAGGCGTGATCAGGTTGCCGTCTTTGTCGACCAACTCCCGGCCGGCCAACATCGCCAGGTTGCTGAGCGCATGTTGTACGCCAGGGTGCACGTCGAACCAGGGGGGTTCGTGGGTCGACGGCGCCTCGGCTCGGGCGATGAAGCGATAGGTGCCTTCCACCCGCGCCACGAGCACCGCCTTGGTCATGACACTCCCCATGTCGATGGCCAGAATAGAGTCAATCCGAATGTCTTCTTCGCTCATGAAACCTTAAACCTGAAACTAGCTTCGTCACGTTACCCCCCGATGGCTTTTAAAATTTGCTGGCTTAGCTCGATGATAAACCGGACCCGGCTGATGAGCACGCTCACGCTGGCGATGTACGTACTGGCAAAGATCGCGCCAAAGGCGATCGCTAGCGCAGCCCGCCCAAAGCTGGCAATCGGCTGGACCAGGCGTGCATACGCGCTCCCTAAGCCACGCCGGGCGCCAAGCAAGAAGGTGAAAGACAGCAGTACCGCCAGTGTGATGGCTAACATCACGAAAGGACTGATCGGGTTGAGCAGCAGCGCTAGCCAGCTTTGGCCGGGAATAGCACTTCCCTGGAACGTGGCGGCGGCCTGGCTCTGCGCGAACAGCGTCCCGAAGGCAGCCCCGCCGATGGCTACCCCAGCGCCTACTCCAACCAGATAGGCCACAGAAATGTTCCCAAGCCATACCAGCAGACTGGTGGGGCGTTGATAGACCTTGGTGAATATCAACGTTCCCATGAGGAGAGCGATGGCGGCAAACACCCGGTCAAGCGCGTTGGCCGGATTCACCATGCGCAAAAACACGCGCGGGATGATCACGTTGACCACAACCGCGACCAGCACGTAAGCAGCTCCCCCTCCGACCAGGATCGCTACAGCCAAGCGGTAGAGGAAAAAGTCCCCACCAAGCAAGTAGCTGAAGATGCACAGCGTCAGAAAGGCAGCCACCAGGAGGCCAATGAAATCCGGAGTAAATGTGAGATTCATCCGCGCCTCCTCAGTTGAGTCGCGCGTTGCGTGAGACCGCCCAGCACGATCAGCGCCGCCAGGGCCAGGCTGGCTAACGCGAGCGAGTCGAGCGCTGTCTCTTGATCTGCTGCTGCGAGGCCCGCGTAGGCGGCTGCGTCTGGCAGGCCGTTGATCATGCCGGCTAGTTGGGAGGGAGCCGACTTCGCAGCCTGTTGGTTGGGCAGGTACGGGTAGGACATGGGCGCCGCGGCCGCGCTTACGCCAGCGACGAGCGGCGGTGCATTAGCCTGCAGGGCTAGTTGTTCGATCCACCAACGCAGGCTATCTCCTGTCTGGGCTAGCTCGACGATCAGTTGCACATCCTGGATCGAGCTCATGCCCTCAAGCGCCGCCGGTCTGGAGCTCCCGACCAGGTTCTGGCCCGTAAAGTCGTAGTAAATCATCTGTTCCAGCTTGAATTGCGAAATGAGCTGCACGCCTATGGCCTGGCCTGGCACGTAGCCCAGGTTGACAAAATGGACGCCGTATTCGAGGCCTCGTCCTTTGGCAGTGTCTTCCCACAATGCCTGGGCCGTCGCCGGTCCCATGGGATAGAGGCTGATGGCGATAATGCGAGCTTTGCGCTCGATCAGGTGCTCGAGCAGAGCCCGTGCTATGACATCCATTTCACCCGCCTGGGTCGGGTCGTAGTCGAACGCCAGCAGCACAGGCGCATTGCTTTCCAATCGCTCAATCTTCTCATAGACATCGCCAGCCGAGGGTGATAAGCGGCCTTGGCCAGTCAGGCTTTGAATGACACTGTGCATCCCTGGCACGTATGGCACGACGACGGCTGCCAGGACGAGGGCAAAGACAAGATAGCGTAAAATATTCCCCCCAACCCTTTGAACCAAGGTCGCGCCGCCTCGCCGGACCGGTTCTGCAACGCCACGTGCCAGCACGGTGTTGAAGAGAAGGGCACGCGATGTGTCGGGGCCTGGCACCTGATATCGCAGGGAGATGCCGCTGCCCAACGATTGTCCAACAGCCTCTGCAATGGGCAGCGCGCCTCGCAAGCCGGACAAGATGCCTTCTGCTTCTTCGCTGACTACTTCTTCTACAGGCTCGACTTCTTTGCCGGGGGCGGCCTCCTTGGGCCGCAGTGCTTCTAGCCACGGCGGTAGAGTAGCTTTGACCAATCCCCCTGCTTCGGCCGGCCCTGCCTCGAAAGGAGAGGGCTTAACCGGGGAGGGCTCCGGCGGAGCGGCTGTTTTCAAGGCTTGCAGCCAGTCGGGCAGTTCGGCCGGCGCAAGTTTGGGTGCTTCCGGCACGGTTTCGCCGGCTGGCGCCTGAGCTGCTGCGGCCGCCTCCGGCGGCGCCAAATCGGCCAGCCAATCGGGTAGTGCGCCAGCCTCTGGGGCAGCCTTGGCCGCTGGTGGGGGGGCCTCCGGCGGCGCCAAGCCGGCCAGCCAATCGGGCATTTCCGCTGTTCCTACAGCGCCCGCTGTTCCTACAGCGCCCGCTGTTCCTACAGCGCCCGCTGTTCCTACAGCGTCCGCTGTTCCTACAGCGTCCGCTGCCTCTTCGGGCGCTGAAGCTTGTGCAGGTGGAGTAGTAGGGGCAGCTTCTGTCTCGCGCAGCCAGTCTGGTACCTCGGGCGACGCTGAGAGCCAGTCTGGCATTTCTCCCTCGACGGGGCCGGCCGCGGAAGCCGCGTCAGTAGGGAGGGGGACCACAGGCTCGGCGTCCGCTGTGGGCGCCAGGCCGCTCAACCAATCGGGCACTTCTGCCGCTTCGGCAGCGGCGACCTCTGGCTCGGCCGGTGCTGTGGGCGCC
>JAFGFO010000280.1 GCA_016931085.1 Thermoflexales bacterium | reverse complement strand
TTAAAAATCTTCTCGGCGCACTCTGCGTGCTCGGCGCGCAAGCGAAAATCTTCGCGGTTGTGATAGTTTTTCATGGGTAATTCTATAACACGGCATGAAATGCCGCGATGCTGGTCAGCAACATGCCGGGCACGATCAAGACGTGCTGGTAACGGCGCAAAGCGAGCAGCATGAGCACGGCGAAGAGCAGTCCCGGCAGCTACCTGGCCAGCAGTGGGGCTTGAACCAGGGGGGAGGGGTGGGCCAGATGGCGGCCGGGACGTAGGATGACAGCGGGCCAGCAAAGATGAGCGCGGCAAAGGCTGCCGAGACGGTGACGGCGATGATGCCTGTCACGAGGCCGGCTGCCAGGCCAGACAGCCATTGGCCGGGGTGAAATGCCTGCGCGAATGCTTTGACCATTTTGACCATTGTACCACACTTGACACTTTGAGCACACTCGGTTATACTTTGCACGGATCAAGCCGAAGTGGCGGAACTGGCAGACGCGCACGACTCAAACTCGTGTGAGCTTCGCTCGTGAGGGTTCGATTCCCTCCTTCGGCATCTTCTCCCAAAATGGCCCTTGTCCTTGCCGGGGTAGCTGTGAAAAAAGCCAGGCCAACGCGAGGGTGGGCTTTTTTGATTCTCGTTCACCTTGCCCCAAGCAGGTGAGACTATGCGGTATAAATATCTTGATCTGATTACGGCCTTGTTTGTGACCGTCTTGCTGGTGAGCAACGTCGCCTCGTCGGCTAAAATTGTAGATTGGGGTGTGTCGCTGCTGGGCTTGCCGCTGGCTTTCGACGCCGGCACACTGCTTTTCCCGGTGAGTTATATCTTTGGCGATGTGCTGACTGAAGTGTACGGCTACCGCCGCAGCCGGCGTGTGATTTGGACGGGCTTTGCCTGCGCCTCTCTGATGAGCGTGACCTTCTGGACAGTAAGCAAACTCCCCGGCGAAGCTACCTGGCTGGCGAACGTCGGCCAGGCTCAGTACGATGCCGTGCTCGGCGGCGTAAGCAGCGGCGCGATCATCCTCGCCAGCCTGGTGGCGTATTTCGGGGGGGAATTTTCCAACTCGTTCACCCTGGCCAAAATGAAGGTCTTGACCCAGGGGCGCTGGTTGTGGACACGCACTATCGGTAGCACGCTCGTGGGAGAAGGGTTAGACACACTGTTGTTCGTCACGCTCGCCACGTGGCTGCGAGTCCCCGGCTTCGATCCAGCCATTTGGCTTACGTTGGTGACGACTAACTACTTGTTCAAGTGCGGCATCGAAGCGCTGATGACGCCGGTGACCTATCGAGTCGTCAAATCGCTCAAGCGAGCTGAAAACGAAGACTATTATGATTACAACACAGATTTCAACCCCTTCAAGCTAGAGATTCGTTGATCGGGCCTGGGCGACTTGTGTGTCGATAAAGCACGTTTTTTAGGGAGTTAACATATGCAGACATTCGTTTGTCCAGATTGTGGCCATAAAAGTGAATACGATCCTTGGATCGAGCCAGCCCACTGCCCGCAGTGCGGCTACAAGCCTCCCGTCGACGCGCCGTTGCGCAACCAGCCGCCGTCGACCCCCAAGATAGAAACACACCGGCCATTCCTGGCAGAGTTGGTGGCTCATTGGAACGGCATGCATACCCCAGACCGCAGCTTTACACTCCGCACACCCCAAGATGCGCTGGCGTTTTTTCAAACTTACCAGGAAGCCATGGGCAAAGTGTCAGGCTTGCCAGCCGCCGGGCAATACCAGCCGGCGCAAGAGGAAATCCTGGGCTTTGTGGGCGCTTACCTGTTGCTGCGACGTGGCGAGCGCGCCCAGGCGGCCCAACGCTTCCAGGCCCTGGTGCACACCGCCCCCAAGTATATCGACGCCTGGATCTGGTGGAGCGCCACCGCCGACGAGCCGGCCAAGCGCATCGATCGCCTCGAAGAGGCCGTGCTGTTAGACCCCGCTCATCCCCTGGCTCGCGATGCCCTGGCCGCCGCCCAGGGCAAATCTTGATATTAACAATTAAAAATTAACAATTAACAATTAATAATTAACGTGCTAGACCTCAAGGATTTTTTTCACCTGCCGCAGCTTGATGTGCTTGTCGAGCAATTGGTGATGGAAGAGGCTGGCCTGGTCATCGTCGCCGGTATGCCGCCCGCCTTTGGCGAGGATTTCGTGCCTAGCAGCCGGTCGACCATCTTTCGTATCCTGATGCGCCAGATCCTGACCAGCCGTCCGGGGGCTGCGGGCGCCCCGGCCCGGGCGCTCGTCGTGGCCAGGGACAAGGGTGTGGCACGCCTCCCGCGCAGCTTGAATCGCCAGGTCGAGTGGGCCTTGATCACACCACCATACACATACGCCGGGCGGATCGCTGCCGCCGCGCAGCGGCATGCGGGTGTGGTCGTCGTCGACCAGCTCGACGTCGAGTCCGCCGTCGCCGCGCTTGAAGCGGCCGGACGTGGGCTGCTGGTGCTGGCGCAACTGGACACGGCCCTATGTGGGGCTGGTGTCGCTTTCCACTTGCGTGATATGGGGGTGCCGGACGAGCTGTTGAGCCATCTCAGGTGGGTCGTGACCGTCCAACATGTCGCCACGCTCTGCCCCCATTGCAAGCAGGCTTGCCAACCCGACGCCGCTTGCCTGGCTGAGCTGGGCCGCCGCTATCCCGACGTTCCCCTGGCGGGCGAGTTTTTCCAATCGCCCGGCTGCGCCGCTTGCCGCCACAGTGGGCGCCTGGGCAGCCTGGCTGCCTTTGACGTCTTTCGCCGGCCGCCCGGCACGGCCGGCTGCTTCGATCAGCCCAGCCGCCTGCCGTTGGACGAGTATATTCTGCACCTGGCGCTTGCCGGCCATGTGCCTCTCGACGACGTGCTCAGTTTTCGCGCGGCGCAGCTCTATCGCTTGTACCGCTTGTTTACCAGCGGCGAGCAGTCCCGGATCGAATCAAGCGCCACGCTCGAACGCAAGCTGGTCCAATTGGAGGCCGCCCATCACGTCCTCGAGCACCAGGCCGAAGCCTTGATCTCGCTTCAGGGCATCAGCCAGACCTTGGTCACGGCGACCGAGCTTGACGACCTGGCTGCCCGGGTTTGCCGCTGCACGCGCGACTTGTGTAGCGCGGAGCGGGCCATCTTGTACTTTTTACAAGCCGACGGCACGGTCGAAATCCTGGCTGTGCACGGTTGGGACCCCGCCCTCCTGCACCAACGGCTGGACGCCGGGCGCGTGATGGGCGTGGGAGGGGCGGCGGCTGCCAGCGCCGAACCTGCCCCCTTCAACGCCAGCCCACCTGGTGTGGTCGAGAGTGTGCGGATGAAGGCTGGCTTGCGCGTGCCGCTCATCGCTCAGAACGAGGTGGTTGGGCTGATGATCGTCCATACCTCGCACAAGGCCGGCTTTACGCCGGGCGAGGTTGCCATGCTCCAGGCTTTTACCAACCAGGCCGCCGTGGCGCTCCAGCGCGCCGGCTTGATCGAGGCGCTCCGCGACAAGATCGCCCAATTGGAAGCCGCCCAGGTGGAATTGGTCAAAAAAGAGCGGCTGGAGCGGGAATTGGAGCTGGCCCGCCAGGTCCAGCAAAGGCTGCTGCCGCTCACTTTCCCACTCGTGCCAGGCTTTGCCTTTGCCGCCCGCTGCTTGCCGGCTCGCCAGGTGGGTGGCGACTTTTACGATGTCATATCGCTCGACGCCGATTGCTTTGGGGTGGTCATTGCCGACGTGTCGGACAAGGGCATGCCGGCCGCACTGTTCATGGCCCTGACTCGCAGTCTCTTGTTGGCCGAAGCACGCCGCGAGCGCTCGCCGCAGGCCGTGTTGACCAATGTCCATCGCTTGCTGGCCGAGCTGGGCCAACCGAACATGTTTGTGACCGTGTTCTACGGCGTTGTCGACGTGAGCAGACGGCAGATGACCTATACGCGCGCCGGTCACGACCGGCCGCTGCTGCTTCGAAACGGCCTTGCCCAAGCCATGGGCGGCGAGGGCGCCTTTCTTGGCTTGCTTGAGGCAGACGAATTGCATCTTTCAGAGGAGCAAGTCGTTTTGGTGCCTGGCGACCGCCTGGTGTTGTACACAGATGGGCTGGTCGACAGCCTCTCGCCGGCCGGCCGCCCCTTTGAGCTGAGTCGCTTGATCGCCTCCCTGTGTTCTCACGCCAGCCTGCCGGCCAGCGAGCTGTGCACCGCCACCCTGGCCGATCTGGCAGCCTACCAGGGCACGGCCGAGCAGTACGACGACATGGCCATGCTGGTGGTTGAGGTCCAAGCCTGAGCGCCGCTTATCCTCACCAAGAACGAGAATATTTTCGTGTCTTTCGTGCGCGAAGCGTTCGTGTCATTCGTGATTTATTTTCGTAGCAGCCGGTAGGCTTGCTCTTCCAGGTCGGCCACCTGGCTTACCAGCCTGGCGGCGGATTCGAGCGAGCTGGTCTCGCCCAGTATAGTGTCCACAACCGCGTCGGTGAGTTGTGCCAACGCCTGCCCGGATTGCTCGAACAAAACGGCCGCCTCCACCCACTCCGGCTCGTCGTATTCCTTCGCCAGGTGCTTTAGCAGGACGGCCACGGTGTCGCGCCCGGCAGCGTGGTTGTCCGGCGCGTCGTAACCAGTGAGGCGATTGGGCGGCATTGGCGGATAGCCGGTGTACTCGACCAGGTGGCGCAGAGAGGCATCCAGCCCCTCGCCAAGCTCTTCGGACCAACGCGGCAGTTCGCGAGCAAGCTTGCGCATGCCCTTGATGCCGAACATGCTGGTCGGGGGATTGAGCATGGCTTCAGCTCGCCTGGCATACCCTTGGCGCGCAATGGCGGCGATGTCGGCCACCTGGTCGTTGAACTCGAAGGCAAACAAGGTGTTTTTGTCAGACACGCCGGGAACTGTGACATTCCAGGCCTGTTCCAGATCGGCATAAGGCACAGCCTCGACCTCCGCCCGGCCGCAGTCGTGAAGCAGTACCGCCTTGCGCTCGTCGTCGTAACCGACCATGAGCACATAGTGGATGGGGATGTGAAAGTGGTGGTAGAACTTGTCATAGTAGGGCAAGTGGTACATATCCAGCGCGCCCAAGATAATGGGCATATCTTTGTCAATGTACCCTTTGGCGCGTTGGAGGGTGAATGAGAAACTGCGCCCTTCAATGACGTGCCAGGTGAATCCCACCACGTCTGCTAACGCCTCGTACTGGCGCTTGGTGGTCGTGCCCCAAAAGACCATGCGGGGTGCTGGCGCGCTCTTGTTCTTGAGGTACACAAAGCCCATGCACAGGCCGCTGGTTTGAAGCAGCAGGCGGTCGGGCAGGCGCACGCCCGTTTCCCACTCGTAGAGGTCTTCCAGCCCGTTGACCATACACGTCAAGTCGCACACTTTGTGGGGTAGGGGGATCAGCTTCATCTTTTACTCCTTTGCCAGCTTCAAGTGAAAGGTGTGGGCGTTGTCGTACTTGCATCCCATCGCCACGCTTATGTCGCCGGCCCGCATCTCGTAAACGATTGACCATTGGGTGTTGGGCTGCGCTACGCCTGCCAGTAGTCCCAGTGCATCCGACCCGGAAAGCCGGCCTTCTGCCTGGCTGAGGCGGCTGGCGATCTTGTCGTAACGCCCACACTGCCCCTTGGTCGATGTGACTGCCGCCCGCAGAAAGTTGGTCGCCTGGTGCCAGGCCGCCTCGTTGGGGATGACGACCATCTCACCCTGGTAGAATTCGACCAGTACGGCCTGCCCGGCGGCGTCGGCGATCAGGTAGTGGACGGGCGGGCCGCCGGTGAAATCGATGTTGTAACGCTGCATGATGGCCACGGCCTCGTCGGTTGTGCGGGCGTGGTCCAGCATCTGGCGGATGATGCCCAGCGAACCGATGGTCTCTTTGTCCGCATCGTAAGGCTGTGCGCTGGCCGGCACGGCTGCCATGCCGATGGCCAGGCCGTGCTCGTTCATCCCGTCGAATGGCAGCCCGGGTGCATAGAGCAGCGGCTGAAGCTCAGAAGGCGACAGCTCGTCCAGCTTGAACAACTGGGCCGGCTCGAATCCCAGGTAGGCGATGTCTACCATGGATACCGAGGCGTAGCCATCGGGTGGGTCGGCGAACAGCAGCAGCGCCGGGCTGTGGTCCCAGTCAAAGTTGCGCCCGTAGAGCATGGCCTCCTCGTCGCCGAGCGCGGCAAACAGCGAGCAAGCCCAAGGAAGTGAGGGCCCTGGCGTATCAGGGGTGCCGGCCTGAGCGAGCGCGGCGGTGTTTGCCTGCGGATAAGCGCCATAGTAGCGCATCGTGTAGAGCGGGTGCTCGTCCACTTTTTTCAGGCTTTCGAGCGTCTGGCTTTCTGGCGAGTTATCGGCTCCCGGCTGGCCGGCCGGTGCTGCTTGCGTCGCGCTCTCTACTTGGGTGGGGGGGGGCTTTGCTCCCTGCAGCCAATTGCAGGCTACCAGGCTTGTGCTCAGGACTAGGCCTACGAGTAATGCTTCAAGATCTCGCTTCTTGTGGGTTGGCATATGTGATTCCTTATTATTACGTTTTACGCATTACGTTTCACGTATTACGCATTACGTTTCACGCTTTCTTGACCGGCTGCCGGAGCACCGTCTTGAGCTTTTCGGGCGCTGTCCGGCGCGGGTCGCTCAGGTAAATCTCGTGATGCTTGCCGTTCGTCTGGTAACCGCCCTGCGGGATGAACTCGAGGTGCAGCTTGTGAAGCGTGGGGCCTTCGTTGGCGAACGGGCCGATGTGCATGATTTGGACCGAAAGCCCCTCGTGGTAGCTTTCCAGCCGGAGCTTGGACAACGCCGGCAGGCCTTTCTTTTTCGCCTGCTCCACCGCCTGCTCGACCATCGCCGGACTGATCCAGTCCGGCTGCATGATCATCATCGTCCAATCCCAACTGTCTTTGTCTCCCCTGGTGAATGCCTCCATGTCTTCTGCCCACCACAGACCCTCGGGAGGTGGAACGACATAGTCTTTCCCCAAGGTCTTTTTGCTCATAAACTTGAGCGTGTAGGCCACGGTGTACAAGGCCCCGATGGCATCCTGGTACTCTTGGGCCGTGTTGGGGTTGCCGTGGCCGTCGATCATCAGGAACTGCATCGGCGGCACGTCGACCACGACGAACGCTTTGGAAGAGGGGTTGTACAGGTGCTTGAGCTCTTTTTTGAAATCGATTGTAGTTATAATGGGCTTGCTCATTGTAACTGCGGGCATTTGTTCCTCCATGTGTTTGATAAATCTCTCTATCCAGTCCAGCTCGGCCTGGATCACGGTGATACTATAGTCGAATAGCGCGTCCACAAAGTAGGGTAGGGGGCGCTGGCTATCCCACTTGACCTGTAGTCGCTCCAAGTCCGCGGCCAGGCTGGCCTGGTACTGGCGCAGCGCGGTGGCCGTTTCGGTGGAGGAGAAGGCAGGCAGATTGCTGAGGCCCAGCAGCAGGGAAGAAAAGTGAGGGTGGGGAATGGAGAGCGCGTCGTACAGCCCGGCGCGCAGCGCTGCCGTGCCGGCCGGCGTGATGCGGTAGACCCTGCGGGCCGCGCCGCGTTCGGCTTCTTCGAGGCGGCTCTCGACCAGGCCTTTTTGTTCCAGCTTTTTGAGCAGATAGTAGATGGACGAAAAGCCGATCTCGGTCCAGTCGCGCATGCCGCGTTCTTCGATCACCTGCTCGATCTCGTAGCCGTGGCGGGGCTGCTCGCCCACCAGGCCCAGGATAGCCAGTTCTGCGTTTGTCATGTCGTTGTTGCCCGCAAGGTATTTACTCTAGTACTATAATAATATAGCACTAGTATATCACATCTGGCGGCGTTTGTCAAGAGCGAGATGCAACGCACCTCCAAGGTGTGTTGCATCTGCGGGGGCATTCGTAGCAAATCGCTCAAGTGGGGCAAGCTCCCCGAAAGCTCTAAGCTTTCGGGGAGTTAAGTGGGGCGCCAGGCCGCAAAATGACGCCATTGTGGGGGATGTATGCCCGCAATGGCCTTTCGCTTCGAATGCCCTGCGGTCCTGCGGTGGGGCCACTTGCCAAGTGGGGGCTTGGATGGTATAATGATTTCCAAGGGCGCGTAGCTCAGTTGGTCAGAGCACACGGTTCACATCCGTGGGGTCGGAGGTTCAAGTCCTCTCGCGCCCACTCAGAGCACATGGATACCCCGAAAAACATAGCCATGTGCTCAGGAATCCTCAGTTGGCTCGGGCACCTCACCCAGCCTGAGCCCATGGTTGTGGCCCTTTCTAGAAAAAAAGCGTTCGGTTAATTCCGACTATGGGAATAACCGGAATTATATTTTAGAAAGGAGAGCACATGGATACTCAACTCACACTCGCGCAGGCAAAGACAGGCTTTTTGTTTGACAGAAAAGCCACCGGCAGAAGCAAACATACTATCGCTGCCTATCACAACACATTTAGCAAGCTCGAGCTTTACATACCAGGGGACACGCCACTGGCCTCTATCAGCCGTGATCGATTGGTAGCCTTTTTCGCCTGGCTAAAAGATGACTACGTTAGTGAACCGAGCGGTTTTGCACCACGCGGGCAGATTCGGCTGTCACCCAAATCCATCAAGAACATTCGCACCGATCTGGCCGCTTTTTGGGCATGGGCGCTTGAAGAAGGCTATGTTTCCGAAAACATTGTCAAGCCTATCAAGCTAGCCCGTGTCAACGACCCTGTGATCGAGACTTTTACGAAAGAAGAGATCGAGGCGTTGCTCAAGGCGTGTAAGAACCCCCATTGGGAATCCAACCAATATGCTTCCAGCCAGTACACGACTGAGCGTGATCGCGCCATTGTCTTTGTCTTGGTGGATGCTGGTATCAGGGCCTCTGAACTTGTCCAGATGACGGTGGATGACCTCAATCTCAATACCAACAGCATCAAGGTCAAGGGCAAGGGGGGCAAGGAGCGTATCGTTCAAATCGGCCGTCGAACCGCCAAGGCTTTATGGCGATCTCTTGCGCCGCGCTTGCAGCAGGCAAAGCCAGACGATCCGATCTTTGTTGTGGATTGGCCGGCCGACCCGCGTCCCTTTACGCGCCGGCATCTCACGACTACACTCAAACGCGTCGGAGAGCGTGCTGGCGTGAAGGTTGTCTATGCTCACAAGTTCAGACACACATTTGCGATCACCTATTTGCGTAACGGCGGTGATCTTCTTACACTTCAGAGACTGATGGGGCATGCAACTCTGGAGATGACCCGGCGCTATGCGCACGTTGCTGATGCGGATTGCATCGAGGCCCACCGCAAAGCCAGCCCAGTCGACAATTGGCGGCTGTAATGCCAAGGGATTGCGCAGTACTCCCCGGACATCAGTTGACAAGATTTACAAAATGGATAAAATAACCTGTAGATAGAAGAATGTACCAGTATTTTTATCC
>JAFGFO010000279.1 GCA_016931085.1 Thermoflexales bacterium | reverse complement strand
GATGCGAAGCACACAGAGGCTTAAAAAGGCTCAATCTTCTCTGTGAAGCTCCGTGTTTGCTCCGTGTATCTCTGTGACCTGAGTTACTACCTGGAAATGATTCGTCGTGCGCGTCGAGATCCACTGCCATTCAGCGTGGCTACGGGTTGGGCACCTTGCTTCCCAAGCAGTGAGTCGTGGGTTCCCTGGCCTGCCCTGGCTCACGCCAGGGGGCCAGGACAGGCGAATCCCATCACCCGCTTTGTTTATTTAAAAAAACGGCTTGACGATGTGGGCAACTCGTGCTAAAATGGCGGCACTCTGCAAGTCTTTCGGCGTGCCGCGCTAGCTCAATCGGAAGAGCAATCGCTTCGTAAGCGATCGGTTATCGGTTCGATTCCGATGCGCGGCTCTAAAAGAGGCCCCTGATCCTGATAACGGGGCTTTTTTTGTGGTAAATTATGACTGCTGAACTGCCGGCCCAGGATATGCTTCCCAGCCGCGCTGAGCCAAGCGCTCGCCGCGACCCGTGGCAGATCGCCTGGCGCAGCGCGGCCGGCCCCCACTTGCTGGTGATTGTGCTGCTGGGGCTGGCCCTGTTGCTTCTGGCAGCCGCCTGGCTGCCCCAGTCGCCGGCAGCCAGTGAAGATCTGGCGCTCTACTCGCGTTGGTTGGCCCTGGTGCAACACCGCTTTGGCCCGACCAGCAAGCTGATGCAAGGCCTGGGCCTGTTTTCGATCTCGGACACCCTTCTCTTTCGCGTTTTTTTGGCGCTGCTTGGTTGCGCGTTGGCCACTCGCCTGGTAGATGCTGTCGAGTTAGCCTGGAATGAGCGCGTCCCACCTCCTCCGCCGGAGGATCAGGCCGCCGATCTCATCCCAGACTTGTCACTGGATCAAGTTGCCGCCGACCTGCGCCGCCGCCTCTGGCGTGTCAGCGCTGGCGACGGCTATCTTGTCATCGACCGTTTTCCTGCTTCCCACCTTGTACGTGTGCTGGCCGTGCTGGGGGGCTTGGTGCTGTTGGTCAGCCTGGCGCTGAGCGCGACTTTAGGCTGGCGCAGCCAGCCTCTTTCGCTTGGTATCGGTCAAACGGTCGCGCTGGGTCGCGACACGCCTTATGCGCTGCGCCTGGATGACTGGCGCGACAAGGCTAGCGGGCAGGTGAGTTTGCTGATAGGGGAGCAAGTGGCGGCCGCTGGCCTGGTCGCTCGGGGCCAGGCGATGCGCACGGCGGGTCTGTCGGTGAACTTTCAGGCCACGGCTCCCGCGGTGCGCGCCACGGCCACACTTAGCATCACCGGCGGCGCGCGAGCCCTGGCATTGCAGGCTTCGGAAACCACCTTGCCGGTTGGCGAGCTGCTGTTGCTCTTTGGGCCGGCCGACGCCGAGCGGGTTTTTGCTGCCCCAGAGGCCGGTGTGCTAACCCGCCTCCGTTTCGATCCAAGCTCTGCCGTACTTTACGCGGCGTTGTATGACATGAGCACCGCCAAGCTTGTCGCTGAACGTGCTTTGCCTGCGGGCGGCGCCCTTCACGCCAAAGACGCAGTGTTCACTTTGATGCCTGAACGGTATATGCAATTGGTCGTGACTCACGATCCGGGCAATTGGCCGGCGGCGATTGGCTGGCTGTTGCTCATAGCCGGCTTGATGGGTAGCCTGGCCTGGCCGCCGCATCGGACTTGGCTGCGCACCCAAGAGATCGCTCAGGTGCAAGTGCTTGGCGATGCGCTGCCGGCTTTGCCCGCCCGCTCCGCCGGGGTGTTGCTTCGGCGGGCGCTTGACCCGGCGTGGCCGGGGAGGGCGGCCCGATTCTTTCTCGTCTCCAATTGGCCGAAATGGGTGGTGGTGGCCGCCGTTGCTTTGTCAGCTTTGTTGTGGCTCAGCTTGCACAACTGGCTCATGCTCGGCAGCCTGTGGCCGGACTCGGCCGGCTTCAAGGCCTTGGCTGGCGTCTGGCTGGCGTCGTTTTCGGCTTGTGTCTGGTATAGTGGCCGCCGGCCGAAAGCCTAGACTCTAAAGGTCTTGTGCGATCCGCAGGATCGCCACCTTTAGGGTTTGGAGGCCGGGGCTGTTTTCGAAGCAGGAGGTTGAATGGAATCACATGACGCACGTCTTGCCCCGATTGTGATCGGCGTGGCCGGCGGCACCGGCGCCGGCAAATCGACCGTGGCCCACACGATCCTGGATCGTGTGGGTTACCATCACATCGCTCATCTCCAGCACGACAGCTATTATCGCGATCTTGGCAGTATGCCGCACCAAGAGCGCGGCCAGGTCAATTTCGATCACCCCGATTCACTCGAGACCAGCTTGCTCATCGAACACCTGAAAATGCTGCGTGCCTGGCAGGCCGTCGACGTGCCTGTCTATGATTTTACCACGCACAACCGCACCGAGCGGACGGCGCGTGTCGAGCCGCGCCGTGTGGTCATGGTGGATGGCATCTTGATCTTTGTGGAACAGGCGTTGCGCGAGTTGTTCGACGTCAAAATCTTTGTCGACACCGACGCCGACATTCGCTTCATTCGCCGGCTCGAGCGTGACATCAGCGAGCGGGGGCGCACGACGCGCTCGGTGATTGACCAGTATCTCGGCACGGTGCGCCCGATGCACCTGGAATTTGTCGAGCCGTCCAAGCGTTACGCTGACGTGATCGTCCCTGAAGGGGGCTTTAATACCGTGGCGCTCGACATGATCGTGGCCCGCGTCCATGCCATGCTGAGGGATGTCTGATGCGTGTTTGTATTGACATATCGGCCGCCGTCCATCGCCGGGCCGGGCTGGGGCGTTATGCCCAAGAGTTGACCCGCGCGCTGCTGGCGTGCGAGCAGCGCATGCCTTCGCCAGCCCTATCTTACAGCGCGTTTTACCACCAACGTGGCCAGGCGCATCTCGACCCGCCGTTCGATCGCCTGCCGTGTATCACCACCCCTTTATCGGTCAAGCCGTGGCGGCTGGCCACCATGCTGGCCTACCTGGCCAGTGTGGGGATGGAGCGCTTTTTCCCCGGGGTGGACCTGTTTCACGCCACCGAGCACTTGTTGCCACGCTTCAAGCGCCTGCCGGCCGTTTTTACCCTGCACGATTTGATCTTTCGCTTCGACCCCGGCTCGCACAAGCTGCTCAATCGTATTTACTTGAGCTCGATGGTGCCGCGTTTCTTGCGCGCCGCGCGGGCTGTGGTTGCAGTGAGCGAATGCACCCGCCGCGATGCGATCCGGCTTTACCACGTGCCGGAGGAGAAAATCCACGTCATTTACGAGGGCGTCGATACGCGCTTCGAGCCGGTCCGCGAGCGTGAACTGTTGCAGGCCGTGCGCGAAAAATACGCGCTGCCCGAACGCTTCATCTTGCACGTGGGTACCATCGAGCCGCGCAAAAACCTGCCCCGCCTCTTTGAGGCCTTTGCCGCGTTGGATGTGGGGTGTCAAAACTTGCAACCTGCAACCTGCAACCTGCAACCTGCACCCCACCTTGTGCTCGCCGGCAAAACGGGCTGGCTGAGCGACGAAACCTTCCAATGCGCTCAAGCGCTGGGCGAGCGCCTCGTGTTCACCGGTTACGTGGCCGATGAGGATTTGCCGGCCCTGTACACGCTGGCCGAGCTGCTGGTGATGCCCTCGCTGTACGAGGGCTTTGGCCTGCCGGTGCTGGAGGCCATGCGCTGCGGCACGCCGGTGGCTTGCTCCAACACGTCCAGCTTGCCTGAGGTGGTGGGTGAGGCAGCCTTGCTGTTCGACCCGCGCGACGTCCGCTCGATGGCCGAGGCGCTCGGGCGCGGCTTGTCCGACGCCGCGCTGCGCGCCGAGCTGTCCGCGCGCGGCCTGGCGCGGGCGGCCGGCTTCGACTGGGCGCGCGCTGCGCAGCAGACACGCCAGGTGTACCTGGAAACGGCGCGCTAGACAATGACACAAATCCTGCAAGACATGGTATAATTGTCTCCGAAATCTGAAACCTTAACCTTAAACCTTTGACCTGAACCCGGGAGACAGCATGCCCGACGTAGATGCACTGACCTTGCGCAATAAAATACTTGGGGTGTTGATTCGAGGTGCGCGCCTGAAGAGCGGCCGCACTTTGGAAGAATGTGCGGCGGCGGTAGGGATCAAGCCTGGCTTGCTGGCAGCCTACGAAGAGGGGCGTAAAGAGGTCTCTTTGCCCGAGGTCGAGTTGCTGGCCTATTTCCTGGATAAGCCGGTGACGTCTTTTTGGGGTGACGGCGAGGCCGTGATTGAGCCGGAGCCGGCACCGCCGCCCGAGCGGGTGGTGGCACTGCGGCAGCGCATCATCGGCATCCTGCTGCGCCAGGCGCGCCGCAAGGCCCGCAAGCAGCTCCAAGACCTGGCGGCGATGCTGGGATGCTCGTCGCGCATGGTGGGCAAGTACGAACGCGGCGAACGGCCCATCCCCCTGGCGCACCTGGAGCTGCTCAGCGAGCACCTGGGTGTGCCGATGTCGTATTTCCTGGACGAGGGCATAGGCACGCTCGGCGAGCGAGAGCTTGACGATCGCCTGTACGATCAGTTCCGCCGCTTGCCGGATGAGCTGCGCAGTTTCGTCGTCCAGCCCATCAACGAGTCCTACCTGCGCGTGGCCCACCGCCTGGCCGAGATGCCGGCCGGCGAGCTGCGCAGCATCGCCGAAGGCATC
>JAFGFO010000278.1 GCA_016931085.1 Thermoflexales bacterium | reverse complement strand
GCATGGCGGCGTCGAGCTGCTCGCGCGTGATGCCGTGCTCGGCCCGCGAGGGGATGGCGCCGCCGGTGCCCGGCTGCGGGAACCACAAGCGGTGATAGTGCCGCTTGGCCAAGGTCATGGCCGCGTCGAAGCGGATGATGGGGAATTGGCGTGCCACGTGCAAGATGGTCTGGATGACCGCCTCGCGCACCTCAGGATCGAGATAGTTCAACTGGGCGGTGTCATTCCACGGCATGCTCGTGCCGTCGTTGCCGTGGTAAATAAACTTTTGGCTGCCGGTCCAGTGATCGACCCGCTTGAACACCACCGCTGCGTCGCTGCGGGTGTAATAGTGATCCTCCAGGTAAATTCCCACCCGCTCGTCCCAAGAGAGATTGGCGCCGTTGAAGGAGTAGGAGGGGAAGGGACTGTAATCCAGGCCGACGAACCAGTCGGGGTGCTCGATCAGCCACCTGGAATCGATGGCCATGTGATTGGGCACCATGTCGCTGGCCAGGCGAATGCCGCGTTTCCAGGCCCGCTCGCGCAAGTTCTGGCAGGCGTCCTCTCCTCCCAGGTCGTCGGCGATGCTGTAGTCGAACAGCGAATAGGCCGAGGCCACGGCTTCGGGGTTGCCGCACATTTGCTTGATTCTCTGTGATGCGCGGCTTCTCTCCCACAAGCCGATCAACCACAAGCCGGTGAAGCCTGCCTGGGCCAGGCGGTCCAGTTCCTCGTCAGGGATTTGATCCAGCTTGGCGATCGGGCGTTCATATTGCTTGGATAGTTGATCCAGCCACACGTAGGCGTTTTTGGCGAGCATCACCGCGCGCGGCATCCACTCCCTGTCCTGGCTAAAACGCTCGTACTCGAACTCCAGGCCGCTAAAATCGTATACCTGGGCCTCGCCGGGACCCAGGAAGGGCAGCTTGTTTTCTTCCTTGATCAGGTCGAGGCTGCCGAGCAAGCGGTACAGGTATTTGCCAAGCAAGGCTCCCCAGTGCTCGCGAATGTACTCGAGTTGGCCGGGCAGCGAGTGAGGCACGACGATGGCCGGCTTGCGCAGCATGTCGACCAGGATATCGTCTTCGGGGCCATAGGTAGGTTGCCTGGCGAAAAAGTCGCGCACGCCGGCGATGATCTGGGGATAGGCCGTTTCTTTTTCCAGCGCGGTGTCATCGAACAATTCCAGGAACGGCGCAAAGGCCGGGTTGACGTTGGCCAGCCAGAGCAAGATCATCTCTTCCAACACGACCTGGCGGTGAGACACGCCGCCGCTCTCGCCTTCCAGGTAGGCGTCGAGCGTCGTCTCGCGGCGATAAACGGCCAGCGGCGGGAATTCGTCGGCAAAGCGGCGCAGCGCGTTATCGACTGCAGCTTGCCCCAGATTGTCGTACAACTGCGCCAACGCCTGGGCCATCACGCTGGCGTTGCGCTCTTCGCGGTACATGCCGGCCACGAAATGCAAGATCTCGTCGATCAACCCCATGGCATTGATCTGCCCGGCCCTTACCGTCTGTTCGGGAAAGCTAACCAGGTCGCGCTTCTCGTTCATCCTTTGGGCGAAAATCCGGGTAGCGTGAAAGTTGGCAAAGATGACGTTCCCGCTGAGGGAAAACAGGGACTCGTCGAATTGGTAGCGATCGCGTGCGCTGCGGGAGACGTGAAATTCCATCCTGACGGCTTGATTCTCTTCTTCGGACATTGTAGCCTCTACTGATGCAAAGCTTGTGCGACTAGCCATTCCTGCTCCCTAGTCCTCAATTTTTACTATTGTACCACATAACGCCCCATTTCTTAATGGCGCCCACCATTTCCGAGTGGCGCCCTGGCTTGCTTCTCGGCGTCTAGATCGCGCAGCAGCGCCAACTGGGTTTCAGCATTGATGCGCCAGCCGCTGTCGTGGCCGATCGAGAGATAGTGTTCCAGATCGGCGATGGCCAGGTGGTAATCGCCGCGCAGCGTGTGCGCCTGGGCGCGATTGAACCAGGCTTCAGCTCGTTCGGGCAGCATGTCCATCACGCGCGTCAGGTCCCGGATGGCGCGGTAAGGATTGCGCAGCTCGCGCCAGTAGAGGATGCCGCGGCTGTAATACGCTTCGACGAAATTGGGGTCCATTTCAGCCGCGCGCGAGAAGGCGTCCACGGCGTGTTGGTACTCGCGCACGTCGTGAGCGCGGTTGGCCCAAAAACGATACGTGGTGCCACGCACAAAAACGAGACGGGCTGCAATCCATCGCCACATTGACTCGAGCATTGTTACCTTGCCTTTAAGAAACTTGATCCACTGGACAAATTTGCGCAAATGAGTATAATAGTCCCGTTAAGTACGTCATATTGTAGGAGGGTTTACTTTGGCTAATACCAAATCTGCCATAAAACGAATTCGCAGTTCCATGCGCAAGCGGCAGCACAATCTCATCACGCGCGGGCGTGCTCGCACGAGCGTTAAAAAGGCTCGCGTGCTGATCGCCCAGGATTCAGAGGAAGCCGAGCTGGCCGTAAAGCTTGCCATCGCTGAGCTTGATCGCGCTGCCGGCAAGGGCATCATTCACAAAAACAACGCCGCCCGCCGCAAATCGCGCCTGCTGAAATCGCTGGCCGTTTCCCGCTAGTGCTACTCCGAAATAACTCATTACACAGAGCTACACAGAGACGCTTCGCGCACAGAGACGCACCGAGATTAAAAGCCTCTGTGATGCTTTGTGTTCCTCTGTGAATCTCTGTGTAATACAATTCTCGTCTATGAAGCCGGCCTACTCCGCTTCGCCGCTTTTCCCTGTCGATGGCTTGATCTCCAGGCCCATGTCGGCCAGGGCAGCCTGGAAGCCGGCTTGCAGATTGCCGTAGGTGTTAATTCCTCTCAGGTCCGTGCCCAGATCGACCAGGTTCATGGCCACCCGGCTGGAGATACCGACCAGTATGATTTGCGCTCCCAGCAAGCGGGAGGCCTGGGCTGCTCTCACCAGGTAAGCAGCCGTTTGCGCCGTCATTTCTGACAGCCCGGTGATGTCGACGATGATCGTCTCAGCTTGATTTTGGACGATGGCCATCAACAAGGCCTCGGTGACGATTTCCGCGCGTTGTTCGTCGAGTGTGCCGACCAGGGGCAGCACCAGGATGTTTTCAAACACCGGGATGATGGGCGTCGAGAGCTCTACGATCGCCCGCCGCTGCCTGGCGATGATCTGTTCGCGTTCGCCAATGGCAGAGGCTTCCTGCTGGGCGAAGTAGATGCGCGCGATGGTGAGCAATTGCCGGTTGTGCACGCGCAAGATGGCCTCGACGATTTGGATCTGGACCGCTGGCGAGGAAAACTCGGCCTCGCTTTGGAACAAGTCGACCAGCGCCTCGATGAGCGTCACTTCTTGCACGTCCGTCACTCCCAACAGCACCTGAAAGCGCACGCCAGCCGCCAGGTAGGTTTGGATGATGCCAGACGAGCTCTCGAAATAGGCGTTCAGCGAGGCCAACTGCCCGTCCCAACTGTCCAACAAGCTGAGCAAGAGCGGGTGAAGCAGGCCCTCCAACGCGGCCCGCTGGTTCAAATTTGAGACGGGCTCGCCGTCACGGGCCATGGTCTCGATCCACGGGATCAACTTGTTGAGGCGTTGCTGGGTAATGGCTTCCGCTCGTTCTCGAAACAGTGGCGCCAGGCGCTTCAGCCAGGCTAATAGCTCGGGTGAAAAAGCCAGCCAATTCTTTTCTTGGCCAGCGCCACCAGCAAGTGGTGCAGAAAATGTGTCGTACGTCGGCATAGCATCCTCCAATATGGTCCGCGAATTGACGCGAATGATTCAGATTGGCGAAATGAGCGAGAGGATTCGAATCGAATCCTCATTCGCAAATAAAAATACATTATGGATACATTCGGCTGAGTGTGCGTGGGAATGGGATGGTTTCACGAATGTGTTCCAGGCCACATAGCCACGCCACGGTGCGCTCGATGCCCAGTCCAAAGCCGCTGTGCGGTGTGCTGCCGTACAGGCGCAAGTCGATGTACCAGCCGTACGCCTCGCGCGGCAGGCGGTGTTTCTCAATGGCCTTGTCCAGATCCTCAGCCCGGCTCATACGCTGCCCGCCGCCGATGATCTCGCCGTAACCCTCGGGCGCGAGCAGATCGACGGATTCGCACACTTCGCCCCGCCCCGCTGTCGGTTCCATATAAAAGGCCTTGCATTGGCTGGGATAGTGATGGACGAATACCGGCTTGTCGAAATGCGCGGCAATGGCTGTCTCGTGCGGGCTGCCCAGGTCGCTGCCCCACTCCAGCTCGAGCAACTGCTTCTGCTCGGGGTCGTCTGTCTTCTCGCGGACCTGGCGCAGCAAATCGAGCGCGTCGTCGTAACTGATGCGCGGGAAGGGTGGGGTGACCTTGTGCAGCGGCGCCAGGTCGCGCTCCAACGCGGCCAGCTCGGCGGCGCGCTCTTGGAGGACCGTCTGCACCACGGCGCTGACGAATTGCTCTTCGATCTCCATGATGCCGTTCAGATCACAATAGGCCACTTCTGGCTCGACCATCCAGAACTCGGTCAGGTGGCGGCGCGTCTTGGATTTTTCGGCCCGGAAGGTAGGCCCGAAGCAGTAGGTCTTGCCAAAGGCGGCGATCGTGGCTTCGTTGTACAATTGGCCAGACTGGGTGAGAAAAGCCGGGTCGCCAAAATAGTCCGTTTCAAACAGCGTGCTGGTCCCCTCGCAGGCGGCCGGGGTGAGGATGGGCGTGTCCATACCTAAAAAGCCGTTGCCGTCCAGCCAGGCGCGAATCGCCTTGATCACGCTGGCCCGCACGCGCAGCACCGCCCATTGGCGTTTCGAACGCAGCCACAAGTGGCGGTGGTCCATCAAAAAGTCTACGCCGTGCTCTTTGGGGCCGATGGGGTACTCGCCGGCCAGTTGCACGACCCGCATGTCCTGCACGCCCAGCTCGAACCCACCGGGGATGCCCGGCGCACGCGCGTCGGCGCGCACCACGCCGCTGACGAGCATCGATGATTCCTGGGTGATGGCTTGGGCTGCCTCGAAAACCTCGGGCGCGACATCTTTTTTGAACACCACGGCTTGCACGATGCCCGTGCCGTCCCGCACTTGCAGGAATTGCAGCTTGCCTTTGCCGGTCTTGTCGTACAGCCAGCCTTGCAAGGTGACCTCTTGGCCCACGTGGAAGGCGATGTCTTGAATGCGAATAATGGTTGGCATACTACTTCTCCTAACTTGAATTGTACCCCGCTTGCCTTACAAGGTCAAGCGCGCGGGGAGTGCAGCTTGCGCCGGGTCTCGCTCAACTTTTGGCATTCCCAGGGGTGATTTTACCACAGAAATCCTTTCTCTACTGGATACTTTTGCCAGAGGCTTATCTTTTTATCACGAATTTCACGAATGTTTTTTAGGCAAATTCGTGTCATTCGTCCATTTGTGTCATTCGTGATTAAAAAATGCCTGGCAGTGCATGGATCATGATTTAATGTAACATTGTCAAATTAGTATCTTCTCAAAAAAGCGGGGTGATGGAAGACTTCCGAAGTCTTCTTAGACTTCGGAAGTCTGGCTCGCCGGCTTGATTGCCCTGAAATATTGAGATGATACGTAAATTTCGTGTTTTACCTCACTGCCTTTTTTACGTTTTTGGGTGTCTTATTCTTGGTCATAGGAATCTTTGCGCCACCCTACGAATCACATAACGATTGGATCTTATGGCTCTGTGCCATCTTCGTGATTCCTATGTACTATCTCAGCAGACATGTGAATCGCCGCCTATCTGAAGCAGAACGCCAGCTTGAGCAAGGCGATTCTGAAGGTTAATCGAGATTCCAAATGGGGAGTGTTGTATGCAGGTAGTTGGGAGCACACTCTTTGAGCGGCGAACGGCCGGGGGTGGAATCACTGAAGCACTGAAGGCTTTGAAGGCACTGAG
>JAFGFO010000277.1 GCA_016931085.1 Thermoflexales bacterium | reverse complement strand
GGGGCCCGGTGGCTTCCCCGGTCTTCAAAACCGGTGGCGGGTCGCGCAGAGCGGGCCGCGGTGGGTTCGACTCCCATCCATCCCCGCTTTTTCAAGACCTGACAGGTTTAGAAAAACCTGTCAGGTCTTGAAATCATAATCCTCTGGCGCAAGGGTTGCTATGTGCTGTTCAACTACCAATTCACGATGGGTCGCCGCCAGGTCCGTAGCGCTTCCAAACCACCCCAACACTTCATCGCGCTTCAGGCGCGTCGGTTGAGTGGACAAGAGAGTATGATAAGAAGAAAAAGGCCACTCGCTAAAATCCGCCACAAAACCATGCTTTTGTGGATTCTGGTGAATGTAGATGATCAGGCGAGCAAAATAGACGTCCGAATCCACTTCAATGCGACCGAAGGGACGCTCAAACAACGCTCCTGTTCGTTGATACACCTTGTTGAAGGCGCGGGCGTAGGCGTTGAACAGGTTAGAGAAAGCCTGGCTGGGCTGCTTCAGACCTGACAGGTCTTGGAGACCTGTCAGGTCTTTGATGCGAATCAAGACGTGAAAATGGTTCCGCATCAGGCAATACGCAAATGTGTCGGCTACCGGCTCGATGTACTTGGCATAGAGCTGCAAAAAGTAGCGATAGTTGCGATCTTCGACGAATAGATTCTCGCGGTTGTTGCCGCGATTGTAGATGTGATAGTATTTGCCATGTTCAAGCGGGACGGGTTGTAACATACTACTCTCCACAGACCTGACAGGTTTTCCTAAACCTGTCAGGTCTAGGTCCTACAACTCCCCTCGAAACGCCCGATGCAGCAAGGCTCGAAAGACCTGACAGGTTTTCCTAAACCTGTCAGGTCTAGGTCTTACAACTCTCCTCGAAACGCCCGATGCAGCAGCGTCTGAAAGAGATGCTCGGCCTGGCGCTCGGCTTCGCGCTGCTGGGCACGGAGACGTTCTAATCTGTAGACAGTACAAACGAACCGTTGTTGAAGGTAGAGAGGAGGAAGTGGTATCTTCAGAGACTTGAGAGTTCGAGGGTTCACGAAAGAGTATGCAGTACCACCGCTACTCATACTCAAGCGACCAGCGCTGCTAGCGAAATATGTGAAAAGCGCTGTGAAGTACTCTGGAAGAAGCACTGAGGTGTCAACTGTGACCCGTACCAAGTTGGTTCCAATAATGGATGGGGATTGGGTGGGGCGTGCCACACACATTCGCCCTACAGTACCCGCTCGCGATATCAGAATATCACCATCCTCTATTGCATATCTTGACAACTGACGGTACTTTAGGGATGTGATGAACAGTGAACCCTCCTCAACAAACTCGTTTCCCCTTACGTTATCAATACCCCATACAGGTATTCCATACTCAACATACTCACCTCGCTTGAGTGAGCTACCAAAAGGCCCTGTCCTGGTTCCACCTCGGCTTTTAGAAAGCACCTGCTCAATCGAGGAAACATCCCATCCCCTCGGATTTTTGATCGGATCCCCAAACATCTCCAAGAACACCGATTGCAGATACGTGTCGCCGAGCTCCAGCGCATAACGGCGCAGACGGCGCAGGCGGTCGGCTTTGGCCAGGATGACGGCAATGCGCTTTTGTTCAGGGAGCGGAGGGAGAGTAATCCAGGTTGATTTTAGGTGTGACGGGCCAAAGTTCTGTTGTGCTGACCCAGTAACGTGCCTTGTGATTTGATCCCTGAACTCAAAGGAATCTAGCCAGAATTTTAGAAAACCAAGATCCGAAACACCTTCCTTACTCTTGAACCGTATTGTGCTCGTGTTCATACATAATGGTAAGTGCTCTCTACAAACGAAAGCCCCTCTAGTGCGCAGGAACCCATCTAAGTCAAATGAGATTCCAGAACTGGCAATAACCAAGTCGCCCTCATCGATTAGAAAGTGTTTATATCTCTGTTCAACCTCTTCCTCACCAAGATATCTATCCGTCTTGATCAGATCAAGTGTGCCTCGCTGAGTGATATTTGCTACGTTGAGCAACTTTATACCGGAGTTTGTGAACTGCCAACGGCGAACCCCTGGTCCTTCTTGAAACCAGTATGCATCAGAGAGCTTTCTTCGTACCCACCTATTTGATGAGTTCATTTAGCTCCCTAATTTCTTCAGCCATCACCCGCTCCAACTCCAGCAGCCGCTCCATCGTCACTTGCGGCTTTTCGTAGTAGGCTTCGTCTTGCTCCACCTGGCGATAGCGGCTGGCGGAGAGATCGTACTTGTTGGCTTTGATCTGCTTCTTGTCTACCCAGAACTGGCGGGTCAGTTGGTCGATCTGAGCCTGGAGGGGGGCAATCTGAGCTTCAAGGGAGGCCAGCTCGCTCTTGGCGGCGTCTAGTTCAGACCTGACAGGTTTAGGAAAACCTGTCAGGTCTATCGGAGGAAAACCTGTCAGGTCTTCGGAGGCGACGACACTTGCGAACGTCAAGCGATTGATCTCGGCCTGCACCTCCAAGCGCCTGGCCTTGAGCGGCGCAATCTGGGCTCGCAACTCTTCCAGCCTGGCCTGGCGCGCGGCCCGAAAGTCGGGGTTGTGCCGGTTGCGCCAACATTCAAGGATATCGGGGATATCGTTTTCAGCCACAGGCTGACGCTTGTCATCGAGCGAAAAGCCGTCGTGAGCCATGTCATAGAACCAGACTCGGTCGGTGTTTGCACCCCGCGTAAAAAGCAACACCGCCGTCGAAACGCCCGCGTAAGGCTTGAACACCCCACCCGGCATCGAAACCACGCCATCCAGCCGGTTTTCCTCTATGAGCTTTTTGCGCAGATCCACGTGCGCCCGGCTGGAGCCGAACAGCACCCCGTCTGGCACAATCACCGCGCAGCGCCCACCCATATCCAGCGCCCGCAGAATCAGGTGCACAAAGAGCAGCTCAGACTTGCGCGTGTCGCCCGGCAGACTGTCACTCACCTCGTCCTTGTCCACCGCGCCCTTGAACGGCGGGTTCATCAGGATCACGTCGTATTCGCGCTCTTCGCTAAAGGCCTTGGACAGCGTGTCCATGTGGTAAAAGCGGGGATACTCGATGCCGTGCAGCATCAGGTTCATCGAGCCGATGCGCAGCATCGTCATGCCGGAATCATTGTCATAAGCACGAAAGGCCCGCGTCTGCAAAAACTCGCGCTGCTCGCCAGTCAGCAAATCGCCGACCAGGTTGTGCGGCATCCCTTCTTCGTCGTATTCCAAGGTCTCGGGTGAAGTGTGCTTTTCCAGGATATACTGGTACGCGTTGACGGGAAAACCGCACGTGCCCCCCGCCAAATCGCCCATGCGCTCGCCTGGCTTGGGATCGATCATCTGCACCATCATTCGAATAATGTGACGCGGCGTGCGGAATTGGCCGTTACGCCCGGCAATATTGAGCTTGCTCAACAGGTACTCGTACAAGTCACCCTGTACGTCCTGGTTCTGGCTGGAAAGTTGAATCTGGTCAATCGTCTTGCAAGCTTCAATCAGCAGGCTGGGCCGGTTGATCTTGCACTCGGCGTTTTTCATGTAACGCTCGAATGAGCTGCCCTCGTCGCCCAACTGGCGGAACCAGGGAAAGACCCGTTCCTTGAGCACCCTGAGGGCGTCTTCGGCCTTGAGCTGCGTCCACTGCCCCCAGCGCATCTCGGCCGGGATGCGCGATCGATAAGCCTGCCCCCGGCGCTGCGCCTGGCGCTCTTGATGGTTCTCGACGTCATCCAGCCGCTTGAGAAAGATCAGGTACGACAGTTGCTCGATGGCATCCATGGGGTTGGTCAGGCCGCCCGTCCAGAGCTTGTCCCACAGTTGGTCAACTTGAGAGCGGAGTTTGGGGTCGGTGAGCATACGATCTCCTAAATAGCCAGGCTATCTGTAAACGCCAGTATCTCGTCCACCTGCTGCGGCGAAAACCAGCGTTCCACCGCTTCATAGCCAAAACCGGTCAACGGCGCATCGTACAGGTCGGCGCGGACGAGCCTGCGCTTTTGCAAAAAGACGTGTTGTACTGCCCGCAAGAAACGGATCTGGTCGGCGTTGAACGCATGACAGGCAATATAGCCCTCAAACTCGCGGCGCACAATATCGGCGTAATCGGGGATGCCATCCAGCTCCAGCAAGTCACGCACAAATTCCAATAGTCCCCCCACCTTCTTCCCATAAGCCCTGCGAATGTTGGCTTCCGAAAGCTCGACGTCGCCGCCGCTCAGCGTTTGTCGCAAGGTGCGCTCCAATTCGATCAACTGCCGGTCGTCGACTTGCTCGCCTCGCCCGATGGCTTCAAGCGTGGGATGGCCTATCGCCAGGTCAAGCACGCGCTGTTCGACGCGTTTGCGGTACTCGTCCACGTACACAGCTTGACTGCCGCCCGCCAGCATCAGATAGCCGCGCAGGTCGATGTAATCAGGCAGGTCCAGCACCAGGAAATTGTTGGGCCTGGCACGCCTGTTTTTCATCTGCTCGGCCAGCATATCCATCACTTCGTCGAGCTCGGCAGCGCTGGCCTGGCGTAACTGGGGTGTAAGGCAAAACTGGGCCGCCTGTTTGCGCCTGGGGTCCTCGTAAACGAATTCCGGCAAGCGGCTGACATCCTCAGCGATGGATTGCGCCGTTGCCGAAGCGTCTTGGTCGCTTTGCACTTGGAGCTTGAGCCGCTCGACCTTGCTCGTGAACGTTTCGGCCTGCACGTCCACATCGGGCGCATATCGCAGCAGCGGGCCGACCTTGAGCTTGAGGAAAGTCAACTTGTCCTGGGTGAGATAACGCCAGAACGGATCGGCCCAGGCCGGCTCGACCTCGGCATACACCTTTTTGACCGAAAACGAGCCGGTCGGGATACGAGCTATCATCTTACGCAAATCAGCCATCGTGCGCCGCGCTTGGGGCGTCTGTTGGTTGGCCAGGTATTGTTCCAACAAGCGGAGGCGAGTATTGAAAATCGTGACCAATACTGGCAGGCTCGAGGCAATTTCTTCTTGCGGGTTCTTGTTAAAGTTATTTTCCCAAAAATCAATGACCAGAAAGCCCGTCTTGTGGCCGCCGGGCAGTCGGTCCAAATATCTGCAAGTCTCATGGCTGCGCGTGCCTCGCCCGATCATTTGCCACAGCTTGATATGCGATTGCACGGGCCGCATAAAGACCAGGTTGACGGCCTCTGGCACATCCACGCCGGTCTCGAGCATATCCACCGAGATGGCAATGCGAGGCTCGTCTTCTTTCTTGAACCTCTCAAGCAGCGTGCCCTTGTATTCCGACTTGTGCGTGATGACCTGCACCAGGCCGGGATATTGCGGATACATTTCCTCGAAGGCATCAGCCAGGCGCAGCGCGTGTTCCTGCGTCATCGCAAAGACGATCATCTTGCCCGGCAATTGTCCCGATTGATCCTTGTAGCACACCTGCATGATTTCTTCCCACTGTTTGCGCAGCGTGCCCTTGTTGCTGACCTTGGTCTCCAGGTCGGTGCCCGAAAAGTCAAGCTCGTCGGGGTCAAGCCCCTGCTGGATCAGCGTGTTGCGCTCTTCTTCGCTCAAGTCAACACCGCGAATGCCCTTGCGCTGAAACCTGGTCTGCGCCGCATAGAGTTGATAATCCACCAGGTAGCCATCCCGGACCGCAGCGTCGTAAGAGTACAAAAACGTGGGCAGGCCGTCGTAACACTCAAATTCCAGGAACGTGTTGCGATCGATAAAATCGGCGGGTGTGGCTGTCAGTCCGACCATCCGCGCGTCAAAGTACGACAATACCTCGTTCCACTTGTTAAAGATCGAGCGGTGGACCTCGTCAAAGATGATGAGATCGAAGAAAGCCGGGCCAAAGGCTGTGAAGCAATTGCTCAGCGTTTGCAGCGTGGCAGCATACAGACGGTTACTTGTGTCAATCGCGTGAGTCCAGATGCGCGTGCATGGCTCATTGGGAATGTAGGTCTCAAAGCCATCGGTCTTGGCTTGCGACACCAGCGCATCGCGGTCAGCCACAAACAGAATCCGCCGCGCCTGGTTGGTGCGCACAAAAATATCCACCAGCGACATGGCCACGCGGGTCTTGCCGGTGCCGGTGGCCATCACCAACAGCGCCTTGCGCTTGCCCTGTTCAAAGGCTTCGCACACGCGCCGGATGGCTTCTTGCTGATAGCTGCGATTGGTGATAGCGGTATTGATCGAAGCGGAGCTTGTGGGCGTCTTGTTCCGCCGGATATAGAGCAGGTTCTCCAGATCGTCAGGGGAGAAAAAGCCTGCCACCTCGCGCTTGTTGGCCTGGCCCATGTCCCAAAAGTAAATCTCGCGCCCATTGGTCATAAACGCAAACGGGCTAAAGCTCTGACGCCTGGCAATCTCGGTGACGTAAAACCCGGCCTGGGCTTCGGCCAGGCGAGGATCGATGCTGGTCTTTTTGGCTTCCACGACCGCTACAATCTCGCCATTGGGGCGATAGAGGGCGTAATCGCAGATCCCCTTGGGCAGCTCGACTTCATAGATGCCGCCGGTCTCGCGGATGTACTTTAGCTTGGCTTCGAGCGCTTTCCAGGCAGCAGGATCGAACCCATCGACGGGGATTTCGATGCGGACCAGGTCGGAGTTATCGACGTCCCAGCCGGCTTTGGTCAAAGCAGGATCGATGAGTCGGGCCCGAGTATCGGCTTCGCTGCGTGAACTCATGATATGCTGCCCACAATATTCACGATGGGAAACGCTTACGTTGCCGAAGGAAGGTTATAAGCCGCCCAACCCCGCTCTTCCAGCAAATGACTCAATTCCCAGGTCGTGACGCCCAAGTCC
>JAFGFO010000276.1 GCA_016931085.1 Thermoflexales bacterium | reverse complement strand
GAAGGTCCAAACAGGTTGAAAAATGAGCTTAAACTTAATCCCCAGCTTAATCCATAACCAGCTTGAACAACAAACCTACGAAGGGCATTTCCAGGCGATGACCATGTTAGTGGACATCTCCGGCTTTACGGCCTTGACGGAGATGTTGATGCAGCACACCGTGGATGGGGCGGAGGTGCTGGCCAATGCGCTCAATCGCATCTTTAGCCCGCCAGTAGCCCAAGCCTATGCCCACGGTGGCTTCATTTCCAGTTTTGCAGGGGATGCGTTTACGGCTATCTTTCCTCTGAACCACAACGACACTCAAGCTGACACTGTAGCGCAACATGCCTTGTACACCGCTTTTTTTATCCAGGAGTTTTTTACTCAGCACGGCACACTGGAAACAAGATATGGTCGCTTCGAGATGGGCGCCAAAATCGGCCTATCACGTGGGACAGTGGCCTGGAATATCTTGCGTGGCAAAAAGCGTCACACATACTGTTTTCGAGGGCCAGCAATCACAACCTGCGCTCGCACCGAAGAGCAGGCCGGCACAGGGGATATTATCGCCGCCGCCGCTATCTGGCCAGCCATTCAGCCTTATGTACAGGCGCAGCCACTTGACCTTGTACCACCCCATTTTCGCCTCATTTCGATGACCGCTCCGGCCCACCTCGGTCCAGTGGCCACTTGTGCCACACCCACCACATCCCCATGCCACGCGCCACGCGCTCTGGTTCCCGAAGCAGTTCTAGATCTCGTTGCTTCTGGCGTGCGGGCCGAGTTTCGCCAGGTCGCCGTTGCGTTTATCTCATTTGAAGAACCCCGCACCCTGGCCGACTGGTCAGCCTTCGCCATTACAGCGATGGACATGGCTGCTGATTACGGTGGCTATTTCAACAAACTTGACTTTGGCGACAAAGGCCCGGTGATGCTGATTTTGTTCGGCGCACCGGTGGCCCACGAAAACGATCTAGAACGGGCAGCGAATTTCTTGCTGGCCCTGCAAAGCACGTGCGCGCAGGGCGCGTCCCCGCGCTTCCGCGCTGGATTGACCTTTGGTATGGTCTACGCGGGCCTCATCGGCGGGGCAGAACGCGCCGAATTCACCGCTATCGGCAACGTCGTCAACCTGGCCTCGCGCCTGATGGAAAGCGCCAACTGGGGCCATATCCTGGTGTCGGAGACAGCAACCACACAGCCGCACCTATCCACCGATCACGTCGGCAATTTCCACTACAAGGGCTTCACCGAAGCACAGCCCACCTATCGCCTTTTAAGCCACAAAGCAGATGCGGAAAGCTTTTTCGACCAGCCAATGGTCGGGCGACAGGCAGAACTGGCGCAATTGGTAGCCGCCGCCCAGCCAATGTTTGACGATCCCGGAACATTCGCGGGCGTCGCCTACGTCTATGGAGAAGCAGGAATTGGCAAATCCCATCTGGTGTATGAGCTGCGCCAAGCCTTATCCATGTATGCCCGTTCCGCACAGACAAAAACACCACACGGCCTCATCTGGTTCACCGGACAGACCGATCAAACACTCCGCCAGGCTTTTAATCCCTTCATCTACTTTCTCAAGCAGTACTTCAATCAAACGGCGGCCACGCCTGCGGAAAATACCGCCCGCTTTGAGAACCGCCTGGCGCGCCTCATCGCCAACTTGCAAACGTTTAAGCCCGGCGATGCGCAAGCACAGCGGCGCATCCAGGCCATCACCCGCGAACTAATCCGCACTCAATCGCTGTTAGGCGCGCTGCTCGGCCTGCACTGGCCCAACTCGCTCTACGCCTCGCTGAACACCCAACTGCGCTATCAAAACACCCTCTACGCGATCCGGGCCTTGCTGTTGGCTGAAAGCGTCTTTCATCCCGTGGTGCTGGTAATCGAGGACCTGCAATGGCTGGACAGTGCCTCGCACGAAGCGCTAACCCTCCTCACCCACGGGGTTGGCCCGTACCCACTTTTTGTGATTTTAGTCTCCCGCTACGCCGACGATGGGAACGCGCCCCAGTTAGCGCCGACCTACAACGTCGGATTGCCCGACACCATCCCGGTGACGCGCATCGACCTTAACGTGCTGAACTCGGACGACCTGGCTCACCTCGCGGAGGCCATTTTGGGCGGGCCAGCCGACGCACACTTGCTCGCCCTGCTCCAAGCGCGCACCCAGGCCAACCCCTTGTTCGCCCAACAATTCCTCTACTACTTCCAAGAGAAAGACTTGCTGGTGTGGCAACCGGACACAAGCGTATGGTTGCCCAAGCCCAACATCCCCGACGACGTACCGAGTACCATCAATGCTATCCTGATCGCTCGCGTGGACCGCCTGGAGCCGAGCGTCAAAAACGTGGTCAAGAGCGCGGCAGTGCTGGGGCGGGAATTCGACACCCGTATCCTGGCCCGAATGCTAGAAAGCGACATTTTGCCAGAAGTTCAAGCCGCCGCACAAGCTCAGATTTGGTCGGAAGTCACCTACCTGATGCGCTATCTATTCAAACACATCCTGATGCGCGACGCAGTCTATGATATGCAATTGCACCGCCATCTGTGCGAGCTGCACCGCCGGGCCGCCGAGGCCATCGAGACAATGTACACGGGCAACGACGCTTTGCTCAAACCGCACTATGCCGACTTGGCCTATCACTATGAAAAAGCGGAACTGGAAGCACAGACTATCGAATACTTGCACAAAGCGGGCGATTATGCCGGGGAAACGTATGATGCACAACAGGCCATTGCGTATTATCAAAAGTCACTAGCCCTCTTGCCGGCTGATGCCGCAAATCTTCCGCGCCAACTGTCATTACACGAGGGGCTAAGCCGTATGTTGCGCGTCCAAGGGAACTATCCCGAAGCGATGGTGAAAGCGCGGGCCATGCTCGCCGCAGCGGAGGCGCTCGACGACCAGGCCGCCCGCGCCCGCGCGTGGACGGAAATCTCCTGGGCGCAGAATGCCCAGGGTCACAATCGAGCCGCCTTAGAAAGTGCTGGCAAAGCCGCCGGGATCGCGTTACAGGCTAATGCCCAAATCGAGTTGACAAGTGCCCTGATCCTGGAAGGCTGGGCACGGTGCAGGTTAGGCGATTTGGAGGAAGCGCTGGCTCTGGGGAATCAGGCATTGGAAATCAGCACGACATTGCCCGAGGAACGTAAAACGGCCTCGGCTTTCAATCTTCTCAGCACGGCGTATGATGCACTGGGGCAATACGAACCGGCGGTGTATTTTACCAGACAAGCTTTAGCCATCTACCGCAAACTGGGCCATCGCCTGGAGGAAGGCGTGATGCTCAACAACCTGGGCACGACAGTGGGCGCTTTTGGCGACTATGCCGCCGCCGTCCCCATCTTCCAGGACGCACTCATCATCGCCCGTGAGATTGGCGACCGCTACAGCGAAATGTTATGTCTCAGCAATTTGGGCGGGATGCAGGCTGCGACACATGACTACCAAGCCGCCGAGCAGAATTTACACCAGGCCATTCATATCGCCGAGGACATTAACGTCCAATTCCCCGAAGCCTTTAGCTTTTTGGCCCAAGTCTACCTGGGACAAAAGAAACTAGCGGATGCCGAGGCCGCAGCCCGGCAAGCGCTAACCTTAGCCCAACAAAGCCACGAAGACATCGGCGGCGCGTGGCGCGCTTTGGGATGGGTCGCCGCGCAACTAACTGCGCCCCTCATCATCAACGAACAATCCTACACCAGCGCAGACTGCTTCGCCGAGGCCCTGCGCATCTTCACCGAGATGGGCGCCGAAGGCGAGCGCGCCCGCACCCTGCGCGCATGGGCCAAGTATGAGTTAGCTCAAGGTGAAAGGGAACGCGGTGCGGCACTATGGCAAGAGGCACGCGCGATCTTTGAGCAGTTAGAAATGACGCTTGAAGTCAAGAGAATGACGCTTGAAGTCAAGAGAATGAAGCAGAATTAGGACAAAGTTCAAAATGAGGAATCAGAAACCGTATCGAGGACTTGGATGAGAATCCACAGGCGATCTTTCACCCCATCACGGTGCGTTGAAATTGTGCTAAGTTTAGTCACGCTTACCATATTGGGAAGCTGTGGCAAGCCACCCGTGGTACGCAACTTTGCTGTAGATGAATTACTCTTAACCGCCCAAGAACTACCACCACAGTGGATTATGCAGGGGCAATATGTCACAGGATGTCCATCAGAAAAACCTTGTGTACGCAGGATCACACCACTTCCGTTAAGCCCAGAACTGGAAGGAACGTGGCAACGCAATGGTGTAGATGGTGCTAGGGAGGATGTTTTTGCAGAGTTTGCTTTGCTCGCCG
>JAFGFO010000275.1 GCA_016931085.1 Thermoflexales bacterium | reverse complement strand
GATGCGATGTGGGATATGCTCAGCGGTTATGAGTTGGCGATGGTCTTGCCCCTGGCGGAGCACTTGCCGGATGAGGAGAAAGCCGAGGCGCTGGAGAAGGCGCTTCGGATAGAAGATAGGGGTGCGCGCATCGAAGCGGTGGGCCGTATCATGGGATGCTTGCCCCCCAGCTTGAGGGTCGAAGCGGCGCGGGAGGCGTGGCCTGTCATCCTGCGCATGGCAGCTCGCCGGCCGCGAGGGGAGGCAGTGGGCAATCTGGTGAGCCTGGCGCCGTTCATCGCGCACCTGGGCGGCGGGTCGGCCCTCCGCGAGCTCTTCCTGGCCATCCGCGACGTGACCCAGTGGTGGCCGTAGGAGCATGCGGGCGCGTGGATGATGATAACAATCGCGCGGCAGCCGGGGATGAAGACTTGATCGTTCTCATTTGCACGTTATTTCTCAAAGTAGTATACTTTACACAAAGGGTGCAACTTTGTGATCCTCAATAGGAGCAAACATGAGCGCAACTTTACCCAACTGGCGCAAAGGCGTCACACCCCATCAGGATATTCGAGAAGATCGTGTTTCCGAGGCATTGTTTGCCGTCAACCTCAGCCGGGCGATTGCCGATCAAGGCGCGGAGGAGTACCGCAACCCCACCTTGTTCTTTGAGCGCACCCACCTGACGCGCACGCTCAAGAGCCTCATCTGCGACGTGCTCAAGACACTGCGCGGCGAGTCAGGCGCCAACAGCGTCATCCACCTCCAAACCAACTTTGGCGGCGGCAAGACGCACGCCGAGTTGGCCCTGTATCATCTGCTCAGCTCACCAGAGCAGGCCCTGGCCGTGCCGCGCATTGCCGATTTCCTGGCCGAAAGTGGCTTTGAGTCGGTGCCTCAGGCGTCGGTCGCCGCGTTGCCGTGTGCTGACTTGTATCCTGGCGGCCGTGAAATCTCGCTCACCTCTCCCGTCGTTCGCAAGGCGAAGGCGGGGAAAGGGGTTGGGGGTGAGACCCTAACCATCCACACACTATGGGGCGAGGTGGCCTTTCGCCTGGGCGGTGTGGCCTTGTATGAACTGGTGCGCGACAGCGACGAGCAGCAATGCGCGCCGGGTGTGGATTTGCTGCGCAAGGTGCTGACCCAGGCCGGGCCAAACTTGATTCTGATTGACGAGCTGCTGCACTATGTGGACAAGGCCGCTGCTGTCAAGGTGGGCGACTCGAACCTGGCGACGCAGACGCTTGGCTTTTTGCGCGAGCTGACCGAGGCGGTGGATGCTGTTGACCATAGCGTTTTAGTGGCCTCGCTCACAGCCAGCCGGATGGAAGACATTCAGATTCTCACTGAGCAAGATGCCGAGTTCACGCTGTCCAAGCTGGAAGATACCTTGCGCCGGGTTGAGGATTCGCGCACGCCCATCGAAGGCACCGAGATTTACGACATTGTGCGGACCCGCCTGTTCCAGCACGTTGACGAGGATCTGGCGAACCAAGTGTCCGCGGCCTATAGCCAGCTTTACAGGACCGATCCCTGGAAAGATTTGTTGCCGCAAGAGTCGCGCGACGCCGCTTACGAGGAATTGCTGCGTCAGGCGTATCCCTTCCATCCAAGCATCATCAAGGTGTTGTACGAGCGCTGGGGCAGTCGCCCACAGTTCCAGTTGACGCGCGGCACGCTGCGTTTTCTGTCGCATCTGCTGGCCCATCTATGGAACACCGAAGGCCAGTCGATTGGCCCACTGGTTCATCTCGCGGATATTGATCTGGCGGACGAAGACGTGCGCGCCGAGGCGGTGCGAGTGGCCGGCAGTGCGTGGGAGGCTATTGTTGGCACGGATGTGGCAGCCTCGCAAAAGGGCGCGCTGGCCATTGCTCAACGCGTGGACCAGGGTCGGGGTGGTCTGTATGCGCGCTTGGGACTGACAGAAGGCATCGCCACGAGCGTTTTCATGTTCACGCACGGCGGGCAGCAGACCAAGCCTACGCCTCAATCCGAGATACGCCTGGCACTGGCGCAGCCGGCAATCCCGCTGTCCGATCTCAACCAGGGTTTTGACGATTGCAGGGCCAGGCTGTATTACTATTACGAAGAAGACGGCGGCTGCATTTTCAAAACCGAGCCAAACCCCAACAAGGTGCTGGCGGACGAGCGAGCCAATGTCCAAACTGATGATGCCCGTTTGCAAGTGGAGCGCGTGGTGGAGAAAGTCGTTGGGCGCTCTGACTTGTTCCACATCGTCCTGTACGGTTTCCACGATGGTGTTGCCAAAGAGCCGGGCGACGTCCCCGACGATGGCCGTTTGCAGATGGTGGTCTTGCCGCCGCGCCTGTTTGTGACACGCGGCAAGGCAGCCGGCAAGACGGCGGTCGTATTGGACGACATTGCCGAAAACTATGGCAAGAAGCACCGCATGAGCCGTAACATGGTGTTGTATCTGGCGCCCGATTCGGAGGCCATTGCCGGGGCGATTGAGCGCGCCATGGATTGGCGGGCCGCCAGCCGCGTGATGGGCGATGCCGGCCTGATGGAGCGTTTCTCCGAATCGCAGCGCGAGATGGTGCACGACCGCGCCACCAACGCCGCCAACGATACCCAGGACCACGTGCGCAAGGCGTATAACACCGTCTTGCTGCCAGCGGGTGACAAGGCACGTGAAGTCTTTGAGTTGAGCTACATCCCTCCTAGCAAGAAGGTGTTGGAACAGGCCGAAGAGGAACTGCTCGCCAAGGGCAAATTGCACAAGGAATTCAACCCGGCGCTGCTAGAAAGCCGCTGGGCGTCGTTGTGGCCCAAGACGGCCACTGTCATCACCACGCAGGCGCTGTGGGACAAGTTCGCCCGCCAGGGCGGCTCACCGATTCTCACCGGCATCGAGGTGTTGCAAGCGACGATTCGCCAGGCGGTGGAGCGTGACTTGTTCGGTTATGCCCTCCTGCGCGACAGCGACCAGGACAAGCTCAAGGCCGGCTCTTACGAGCGTGTGTACCTGGGGCCGTTCGACGCCGGCGAAATGGACGTGGTCGAAATCAGCGCTCGCGCTGTGGTGATGCGCGCCGAGCAGGTATACGCGTTGTTCCCGCCGGTCACCCAGGAAGAAGTGGCCATGCTTTTGCACGGCCCGCGCCAATCGGTCGAGGCAGTCTTTTATGCGGCGCGCAAATCTCTCACCATCCAGGGGCGGGTAGACAAGCGTTCTTTCTTTACGGCCATCTGTGAAGGCGCCCGGGCAGGCTTGTTTGGCTATGCTGATTCAACGGATGCGCCGGTCGTGCGCGGCAAGGCTGTAGACCTGGCGCCCGACCAGGTGCGCTTCGCCGGGGTGCTGGTTGGCGAGCAGGTACCGCTGCCTATCACGGCCGATGAAGTCGCCCGGCTCATTCCCGCCCAGGGGCGCATATCGGTCGAGGAGCTGTATCAACAAGCGTTGGCGACTTTTGGCGCAGAGCGCGTCTCACAGGCGACGCTGCTCAGTGCCTTGCGGAATTGCATTGCCGAAGTGCGCTGGGGCTATGCGGCCAGTGTTGATGCGATTATTCAGGCCGGGGCGCAGGCGGTGGCCATGGACGGCTACGTCGGCCAGGTGGAAGCGCTGCTGCCCGACACACGCATCATCCGACTGAGCGGGGCTGTGTCTGCGGTCGAATTGGCCAGTATCATCAAGGCGGCTACCAACCTGAGCAAGTTGGGCGCGTCGTCCATCACGCTGGACGTGCGGCTAGAGCTAAAGGGCGAGGTGAGCGAGCACGCCGTGACGATGGCGCTCAATGAGCTCAAGGGACGTGTAGCGGGGTTGAAGGTGGAGAATGTGAAAGGGTGATGGGGTGAGTGGGTGACCAGGTGACAGGGCGACAGAGTAAAAGCATCGGGGATAGCTATGAGCGAGACTGAGAGCAAGCAAACGCAGTGGTGCAGTAATGACTGACCAAATAACACCCGGCGACACTATCCAAGGCCCCTTCTGGCAGGGCACTGTCCATGTCGTCAGCATCCAATCGCACGCTGACCACGACACAGTGACGGTCCACCCGGCCGACGGTAGCCCGTCGCGGACATACATCCTCACGCCCGACGACTGGCAACACGTCCGCCTTGTGACCCAAGCTGAGCGGGGCAGCCTGACGTTCACGGGCGACCCGGCCCGCTTTCGATTAGGTATCCAGGCGCACCGGCTGCGGCTAGCCCACTCGATTGACCCCTACGCCGCGCTCAACGCCAGCCGTGTCGACCCACTCCCGCACCAGTTCGAGGCCGTCTACGAGCACCTGCTGGCGCGGCCGGTCGTGCGCGCGCTGCTGGCCCACGACGCCGGCGCCGGCAAGACGATCATGGCCGGACTGGTCATCAAGGAACTGGTCCGCAGGCAAGGCGTGCGGCGAATCTTGATCGTGACACCGGCCGGACTGACCGACCAGTGGCGGCGCGAGCTGCTGACCAAGTTCGGCGAGGATTTCACCATCGTCTCGCGCGAGTATATGAACGAAACCGACCTGGATAGCCTGGATGTGTGGCGGGCAACCGGCCATGCCATCACCTCGATTGACTTGGCAAAACAAAAGGTTCTGCGCCAGGCGTTGGAAAGCGTCGAATGGGATTTGGTAATTGTGGATGAGGCGCACAAGCTGGCGGCCTATCTTCGCCCGAATGGCTCGGTTCACAAGACCCAAGCCTACGAGTTGGGCGAGGTGCTTGCGCGCCACACCACGCACTTTTTGCTGGCTACCGCCACGCCGCACAAGGGTGACCCCGATAATTATCGCTTGCTCGTCAATTTGCTCGACCCGGATCAGCCGCTCGGTTTCCTGGACAATGCCAATCCCGCCGTCTTGCGGCGCACCAAAGAAGAAATGCGCAAACCGAACGGCGAGCCGCTGTACCCGGAGCGCATTGTCAGCACCTTGCCCTACAATCTGTCCAATGCTGAAGGCGCGTTGATGGAACAGGTGCACAAGTTTATCCAAAAGCAGTACAAAAAGGCCACGTCGGCCAACCGGCCCGGCGCGGCTTTTGCGCTGTTGATGATGGGGCGGCGCTTGGCCTCCACGCCGTATGCGCTCAGGGAATCGCTCCAGCGGCTCAAGGCGCGCGCGGATGCAGCCGGGGCGCAGGTTTCAGACAAAAGCGATTGGGCGGAATGGGAAGAGCTATCCGAACAAGAACGGTGGGAGCGCGAGGCCCAGGCCGAAGCGGAGGCGGCAGCCCTCGTAGATGTCAGGCGACCTGAAGGCTGCCGGCAACTGGACACGTTCATTGCCAAGGCGGAAGACATCATCCGGCAAGGGCAGCAGGAAAAGATGGCCGAGTTGCGCCAGGCGTGCGACTTGTGGGTGCGCCAGCGCGGCGAGCAACTGATCATCTTTACCGAGTTCAAAGATACGCTGGATTACCTGTTGGCTTGTCTGCACGAGTGGGGTTATACCACCACGCACATTCACGGCGGGATACCGATGAAGGAACGCCGCAAGGCGGAAAAAGCCTTTTGGAAAGGCGAGGCGCAAATCTTGGTGGCCACCGAAGCCGCCGGCGAAGGCATCAACCTGCAATGCTGCCACGTGATGATCAACTTTGACCTGCCCTGGAATCCGTGCCGCCTGGAGCAGCGCATGGGGCGCATTCACCGCTACGGCCAGGCCGCTGACAAGGTGTACATTTTCAACATGCTGGCTCGCAACTCGCCGGAGGACCAGGTCAAGGAAGTCATCATTGAAAAGCAAAAGCAGATGCGCCGCGACCTGCGCAGCGACAAGGTGTTTGACGTGATTGGCAACGTGCTGTGGGGCGACGAGCTGCGCCATTTGCTGGAACGTATCGCGTTGGGCGACTACGAGGCCGTAGACCAGGCCAAGCGTCTTGTCGCCAATTCGGACACGGCGGCTCGCCAGGCCATCGAAACCGAAGCGCGTATTGCGGCCACCGCCACGCCTTTGGACATTGCCGATTTTCAGCGCAAGCAAGCCACTTTTCGTGCTCACCGCCTCAGCCCGGAAGAATCGGAGAAATTCTTTCGCCAGGCTGTGCTGTTTGTCGGCGGCAATCTCTCCCCTCTCCCCGCGTTCGCCTTACGAACGACGGGAGATGGGACGGGGGTGAGGGCGGACTCCTCTCGCCCTATGGAATGCCCCGCGGAGCGGGGCAGGCTGGGGGAGAGACCCGTTTTCGATCTCACCCTGCCGCCTGATTTTTGCCCAGGCCGCCCGCGCCACTTGACCGTTTCCTTTTGGCCGGAAGCGTGCAGCGACGACGAGACGCAAGAGGATGCCGTGCTGTTTATCGCGCCAGGGCACTGGCTGTTCGAGGCTTTACTCGACCGCGTGATTGAACAATGCACGCCCGATCTCAATGCCGGCGCGGTCCTGTTCGATTTGCAGCCGCAAGATGATTCGCCGTACCTGGTCTGGTTTGCCTCAAGCCATTTGCGCGATGGACTAGATCGCCGCGTGGCCGACATGCTGGCAGCGGTCCGCCATCGCGCCGACGAGGAGCGCGTGACTCCCAAGCCATCCGAGGTACTGGATGGCTTCGAGCACCCCTCTCCTTTGAGGAGAGGGGCTGGGGGTGAGGTCAAAGAGGGAGATGTCGAGGCTGCCATTCGCCACGTGCGACCGATGCTGGCCGGGCAGAGCGAGGTGGTGGATCAGTGCGTCGGCGAGATTTTCTTGCCCGAGCTGGCCAGGCGGCGAGTGCAGCAGCAGGCATTGCTCGAGCGCGACCGGCGTGCCCTGGAACAAGGTCTGATGGCACTAGCCGAGCATCTGAACGATGCGGCCCTGGAAGCCTACAGCGCGGGCGATGTGGAGCAAGGCAATCGTCTGACCACGCAAAGCGAAGCCGCGCGCGACCGGCTGGACAAGTCGCTGGCGCAGATGGCGCAGGCCGGCCAGTTGTTGATGATCGCGCCAGAGGTGTTGGGCGTGGCACTCGTATTGCCGGCGCCGCTAGAAGTGACGGTGGAAGAGGACGACGTTGCCGCCGTTGTGGCGATGCGTACCGATCCACAGGTTGAGCTGGCGGCAATGCAGGCTGTGATGGAATATGAGACCCGGCAAGACCGTGTCCCGCGCGACGTACACAAGGGCAACTCGTGGGACATTGAATCCTACGACCAGCAGGGCAAACTGCTACGCTGCATCGAGGTCAAGGGG